>NZ_JBFTSN010000555.1:0-3632 GCF_056400045.1 Paenibacillus sp. 01L418 | reverse complement strand
TTCCAATACGTTGATTATAAAATGCCAATTCCACAAAATATGGTATAAATTTCAGAAAAATAGTATTTTATTGAGGTGGCGTGAAAACAGAAAAAAAGGAGCTCCTTTAAAAGGGCTCCTTGAATGCCAGAATAGCGATTATACTTTTCGTACCGTTTGAAGCTGCATTAGTCTCCGAAATTTAATATAAAAACGACTCGCCACGGGATGACGTAAAAGAACGCTAAAATCATAAACAAAGCAGCCAGCGTTTGAGGTTCGATTGTGGACATGTAATAGTGAAGCTCGAAACGAATGGCAATGACAACGAGAAAAGCGACGATGAATCCCCAGTTCTTCTTGGCGTATATAAATGATCATCACGAATTTCATAGTTTGTGGTCCATATTAGCGGAATCGAGAGGATAATACCTATAGCCGCAGCAATCAAAAATTCGTAAAACGGCGCATGGACATTGGAATTAAATATCAACAGCAGACCCGGCAGCATAAATAGAATCGGGTACAACAGCCTTTTGCCGTCTCCTCGAATGGGGCGGTAAAAGCTCCTTGTTCGTCTCCACAGCACGAGGGCAGCAATGGCAAAGACAAACACATAAAATGAACGATCCATTTCAACACCGCTTTCTACAAATTAAATATTGAATTTCCATAATTTATATTATACCTACTCGAATGAAATACCTGCAATACGATTCCTTTGGATATAAAGGGATCACTATGTGAAGTATATGCTGCATGCCTATTTTCCGCCAATTATATATATTTAATATATATAATTACTCTATACAATACTCATGACTTGGCTATGTAAAAGGGACTATTGTCTATTTCTTTTGCGCTATAATACTTTAGGTCTCGAGTTGTCTTCTGTTGGAACCTTTGTCGAAACGATTGTATTAAACATAAATATATTTAATATATAGTTTAGGTACTGCCGTATGCGCATTAGCGAAGCCGCCTAAGAAGGAGGGAATGGAAAAGGCGCTATGACGATGGTATTACCCAATCAGATGAGACGAGGTGTAAGATCGTGATTCGAAAACTTACTGTCACATGTCTGGCTATCGTATGTACGCTGTCTTTAACGCTTGGCGCTTCAGCACCAGCTGCAGCAACTGCGGAATCCAAATCCGGCAAAAGCTCCATTAGCTGGCCAAATAAGCAAGCGCTTCCATCCTTTGCAACCCCCAAAAAACTAGATGTAGCTGATATTTATGATGCGCCAGGGGACATTAAGCTTCTACTTGCAACGCTGCAGGGTATCGTTAACCGTGAGGAGCCTCGAATCTATCTGCTGGAAAACCAAGAAGAAGGCAAACTGACCTGGCTAAAAGATTTGAAGGTTCCCTACAATGTGCATGCAGATTACTGGGATATCGTCAAAAAATATAAAAAAGAAGTGAAAGGCATCATTGTTTACGATCCGAAGGTTGCTGATACTATCAATGTTGCGACTACTCTTGCTGGGTTAAAGGATGCCGTTGTCGCTAGCCCTGCTCTCGCCGCGCAGTTGAAAGCAGCACCATTTAACCTAAAAGTGCTCGATGATTTACAAGGCAAATTCAAAGACCGTTTGGATGCTTACACATGGCAATATGAGAATCTATGGGCCAAATCGACACATCGGATGTTAGTCGGATTAAGCCCTGACACATCCGTTAGAATACCACCCGGACTCCCTGAATCGTTCAAGACCATTGCGGAAGACACCACGCAGGAGCGCGATGGCAAAAATAAAAATACGTATGAGCTGGATTTGACGAGCAATTTGGGCAAAGAATCCGTATTTCTTCGCTTCGAGGACGCTTTCCCTCAGGATGGCTGGGGATCCGCCGTTCATGAAGTAACCGTGAAGGCAGATGGGCAAACAATCGCGCAGTTTATTCCAGGTACGCCTGAGGAAGAGGCGTTTCTGTACGACCGCCAAAGCTCTCAAGTATCAACAGGACAAGGCGGACACCGATTCGCAGACAATGGCCGATACTTCGTCTATAAGTTTACGCCGCCTGCAGGTACAAAGCAGTTAACTGCCTCCGTCCTTATGTGGAATCAATTTAAGGTATCGGCAGGCAATATCCAGCCGCCAACCTCAGACCAGAAGGAGCCTTACGGCTACCTCCGTGATTATGCAGTTGCGAACAAAGCAATGGTGTTCTGGCTTGATTCCAACGTGCCGGAACAGAAAGCGCTTTTCGAAAAAATCTTATCAGGCGTCAAGCCAGGCACCCCTTACTTAGGCTGGTTTAATAATGACGTTGAAGGCGAATTCAGCTCCGTAGAAATTACATCCAATTACAGTGTCTACGTGCTTGCGGCCGACTGGTTCAGCAACTTAACGGTTTTCTCGGGTACAAAGGCAAAGACAGTCAAAGCCAAAACGCCTAAGGCGCCTAAGCTTGCAAATAAAATCTACGTCACGTATACCTTCAGCGAGGGCGACAACTTCCAATACAATCAGCATAGAATGCGTATCCTATGGGATGATCCTACTCGCGGAAAAGTACCGATCAACTGGACATCAAGCCCGCTTCTTTATGACGGCGCACCCGCTATTCTGAACTATTTCCAAAAGACAGCGACGGAAAATGACCTCATCATTGCTGGTCCTTCTGGGTCAGGATACTTCTACCCGGAAGCATGGCCGGAAGCCACATTCTCTGATTTCCTTAAGCAGTCTTATACGTATATGAAGCAAACAGGAATGACCGTTCCGTATGTGCTGAATCGTGTGAACAGCGAGAATGTTCCGCTCAGCGCATCAAAGGCAGCTGCCTATGAGAAGTTTTACAAGGCAAAAGGACTATTCCTAAGCTGGGAAGATCATTACGGTGTCGAAATCATAAACGGTACACTGCCCGTATCCACGATTCAAGGCATAAGTACCGCACAAGACGGGAAAAACATTTTGGCAGCAGCCAAAGCAAAATGGGATGGCAAATCACCATTATTCGTATCACTCGGGCTGCTCGCATGGAGCATGACACCTTCTGATGTTGTGGCGATAACAGAATCGCTCGGACCAGAATATCAAGCTGTACGGGCTGACCACTACTTCTCACTTATCCGCGATTACAATAAACTGCCAGCCAAATCGCAGCTAGCGGAGGACGAAAACGAGGATTAGATTTAAAGTGGACGAGGCTTTTGTTAAAAGTGGAACCAAAAAGGGGCTGTCCCATAAGCATCAAGCTCGCTGAGGAATAGCTCGCTTTGAACGGGAGTATTGGTAGCAGTACAGGAGAGCTATTCCTGTACTGCTATTTTTCTATTCTGGTCTATGCTTGCTTCATAGGATTATGGGCAAGCGAAAGCCACCCGACCTCCAGACTTACCTTAGGTAAGCTGCGAAGCAGAAACGCCGGAATCCTTGGTTATTCTTTATCTGCCCTAAAATACTTTTGGGTTCAATCATTCGTCTTACCGACAGCGAATATCCTTCCTCGCAGCTCAGTTTTTCCCCTGCTTGCTGCTTGTAGCGCATAATAACTCAGACTGACCATATCCAGCATCATCGATGATCGTCGTATGATTGTAATGTGCGCGAACCAATAGTGGAGAGCAAATAAGTGTAAAAGTGCACCTGTTTTTAACAAACAAGAATGGAATGTTGCAAATAGGTGTACTAATAC
>NZ_JBFTSN010000554.1:0-3642 GCF_056400045.1 Paenibacillus sp. 01L418 | reverse complement strand
CACCAGGGCTTACCTTGTGGCTGCCAAGTGAAGAGCAGCGTCCTCACATTGAGGAAACCATTCGTCTTCTTCGCAAGCTTTCGGAACAGGGTCCGGTCTTGGTTGATCTTCCCTTTGCGCACCCCTCACGAGCAGAGCTGCTAAAGCTTGGTCAAGCGGTTGCGATTGTAGATGGTGATTATCACCACTGGCTGCAATGGGAGCAAGCGGCAGAGAGCTGGCATGGCGAGGTATGGCTTAACCAGTGTGAAGAACCTATGACAAGTCATATGGCTACGCTGCTTAAGGAGAAATGGGGCCAGCGTGTATCACTTACATTCCCGCATTTTCAAGAGKCAAGCCGGTGGCTCTTCCAGGGCCGACCTTTTGTCTTAGATCCTAAAGCGGTTGTTCATTTTATCCAGGTAGAGGAGGAGCAGTCCCATKTTAGCGGAAACCAAGCGGCTAGTTAAAAATTGGCGAAAAGAAAAATCAGAAACCGTAGTCAATGTTATTGATGGTAAAGACGATAAAAGTGGCCACTTTGTGCGCGTACTGATGATTAAGGGATATCCACCGGTGCTGCTCACCGGCTACCTGGACAAGCTCGATGAGCTGGTGGGCAAGGAAGGCGCTACGCTGCGTAAAACGATTCGTTATGCAGCCAGCGATGTGACATGGAATCTATCACTAAAAAATAAATTAAACCGGCTAACCGTGTCGATAGCCAAGCAGCAGGAAGACGATCCAGCTAGAAAAGCGGAAGTGCAAGCGAAAGAAACGATTTTATCCTTACGCGATGCGAAGCAGCAGGACAATCGCAAACTGCTTGACGTTTATACCTATCTTACGATTACAGCTCCAAAGCGCCATCAGCTCCATGCAGTCGAAGTAAAACTTAAACTCTGGTTTGATGAGCTAGATTGCAAACTGGATAATCTGCCATTTGAGCAGCAGGAGGCGCTGAGGCAGACGAGTCCTATATTTGATCCCCACACGCCAAATAGCGAGTTCTTTAACAAAAAGCATTATGGCCATGTGACCACGGATACCGCAGCTGCGCGCACCTATCCCATGACAAGAAGTGGATCTAGTGATGGGCAAGGTCCTTATTTCGGCAGACGGACAGAAGACGGCTCTTTTACCTTTATTAATATTTGTGATCCCGATGATCCAAGAGCACAAAATATTACGGTTTTCGGTAAAACAGGACAAGGTAAATCCTACTTTTTAAAAGCCTTAGTTGTTTCGTTGCTAGAGGAAGGCATACATGTATTTGTTTTCGATCTAGACGGCGAGTGGCGCGATCTTTGCGAATATGTAGGCGGGGTTTATATCGATCATACGGCAGACCAAGGCCGCTACTATGAGCCGCTTACGATTATGCCTGCGCTACCTGAATTGGATTTGGATTGCATTAACTTTAATCGTTCAAGGCGAGGGAAAGCCATTGATAATGGTGTTCGCGCCTTCTCGCTGCTTGCAGATGGCTTAGCTAAGGCAGAGCTTTTTGAGGCAGGTGAAGCGATTAAACGTGTGTTCGACAAAGCTGGCATTGTGAAAGAGAAGCCAGAAACGTGGGATGCGCCATATACGGGTCCGCGACCAACCATTCATCGTGCTTTTGAGGAGATAGCCGAGGAAGCGAAGAAAGAAAATCCGGCAGCTAAAAGCTTGTACGATGCCATCAAGATTTACTTTATTGGCATTTATGATGGCATTTTTCAAATTGAAGAGTCCATCACCTTTCAAAAGACAAAACTTACCGTCATTAAAGTCGGAACGGGTCAAACGGATAATAGCGACGATAAAGATGAACTAGCCAAACAATCGCAACTTAAAATGTCGATGGCCATTGACGTTGTAAACTCCAATATTCAATGGTTGAAATTCGAAGGCGCTTATTTTTCAGCGGTGCTAGTGGATGAAGGTCAGCGACAAACGAAAAATCCAGAAATGAGGCGCGAGATTTTTGCTTGGTATACAGCGATACGGAAGTGGAACGGCATGATGATCCTTGGATCTAATACGCCAGCGATTATGCTCGATACAGCAGAGGGCGAGGGCATGTGGGAAAACACGAGTGTTCGCGTTTATTTCTACATGGAGCAATCAGCGATTAGAAAGCTTGCTGAGCACTCCAATGTGCCGATGGAAATTCAGGAGCGCATATCACAAAACGAAGATACCAATCAATACATCCTGGAGTATCACAAAAAATATGATGAGCTGGTCATGGTGGTACCTCCTGAAGAGAGCGCTTTGTACAAGACTCGTGGTCTTAAACAGGCAGGGTAGGTGGGAAAATGCAAGGTTCCATCACCAATACAGTACAAACCGTAAAGAAAGCCCGTGCTATCTATAAGTTAATTCTTCTGCTAGGTACACCGGCTTCAGTCGTCCTTATAATTTTAGCTGTTCTGATTGTTCTTATTATGCTGCTCACCGTTCTCCCCTTTCTCTTATTTGCTGAGGAGGGGAGTTTGAATAACCAAGGAGCGTTAGGAAGTTCTTGGGGACCGATCCAGCTCGATGCCGACGGCAGCAATTATCAATGGCCGGTGCCATCGATTACGCGCATTACGTCGTATTTTGGTATACGAGATATTGGCGAAGGCGCAGAAGCGCATGGCGGCATTGATATTGCTGATGGTGCTGCGAACACAGAGCTGCAGCCGATCTATGCGATCGCTTCCGGCACAGTAACCATTGCGGGAACGCTGGGTACATTCGGACAAGCGATCTATATTGATCACGGTGGGGGGCTGGTGAGCATCTATGGACACTTGGATACGCGAATGGATGTAGAGCCAGGGAGCGTCGTAAACAAAGGGCAGCGAATCGGCAGGATCGGTGCAGGTAAAGTGGGGCGCTCGACGGGTCCTCATTTACACTTTGAAGTGCGTGTCAATAATAAACGAGCTAATCCACTTGATTATGTGCAGCCGGTCATTCAAGTATCAAGCGAATTGTCTTATCGTCCGCTCGATATTGCACTGGCTAATCGCTTCTTAGTGAGCAAAAAATCAGCGCTTGCTGACCGCTCGATTTTAAGTGCCATCGATCAGGCAGGAAAGGCGCAAAACGTCGATCCTATGCTTTTACTTGCGATCACAGGGCAAGAACAATCCTTTGTTCCGATCACCAAAAAACATGCAGAACTGATCGTTAAAAACCCTTGGAATGTATTTGGATGCTGGTGTAGCGGCAAAGGCGCGACACTCACCACAGAGCAATCTGCGTTGATCGCTGCAAAGACGATTGTAAAGCTTTCGCAGGATCGGCCAAGCAATCGTAATGCGATTGAATGGCTTAGCGCGAAGGACAACCCACGAGGCTATTACGCAGAGCATGCAGGCTGGTGGATTGGTGTCACCAAATTTTATAGTGTGCTGCTCAATTTGAAGGAGTGATTTATTATGTCCACCCTTGTAATCCTTATTGGTCTGGTACTGTGGTTCCTACACCGGCAGGGGAACAATTTTGTCATACCGAAATGGATTTGGACCATAATCGGTTTATTTTTGATTTTTATGGTCGTAAAGAACTTAAATGATGTTTTTGATTTTGCAAGTCATGAGGCGTCGGAATGGTGGCCATTAATTCAAGAAAATGCTTATCGGACAAGCGAACGGGTACGTAGTTTTATACAACAGATGATGC
>NZ_JBFTSN010000553.1:0-3654 GCF_056400045.1 Paenibacillus sp. 01L418 | reverse complement strand
GAGGTGCACTGAATAAGCCTGTTAAAATAATGAATCCAATCAGCTGCCAAGTCAGCGTCATCTGCTTGCACCAACCCGGCTCTTGCTTTGCAGCTGACCCGAAAGCCGAAGCGCATTGCTTACAACAGAAACAGAGCTAAGCGCCATCGCCGTTCCAGCCATCCACGGCTCAAGCAAACCAAAAGCAGCAAAAGGGATGACGATAACATTGTATAGGAAAGCAAAGGTTAGATTTTGACGCACATTTCGAATCGTTAATCGGCTAATTCGAATCGCTTCTGGAATGGCGTGCAGACGAGAGAAAAGCAGCGTCATATGGCCTGCGCTAAGCGCTGCATCGGTTCCTTCACCCATTGCTAAGCCTACATCGGCTGCGGCTAATGCCGGTGCATCATTCCATCCATCCCCTGCCATTGCGACTCGTTTACCGCGACGCTTTAACTGCTCCACCAGCGCCAATTTGCCTTCGGGGAGCATGGAAGCATGTATGCTTGTAATGCCAACCGCTTTTGCAGCAGCAAATGCCGGCGCCTTGTGATCTCCAGTAGCTAGAACAGCGGAAACCCCTAAATTTCTAAGCTCTTTCACTGTCTCTCTCGCGTTTTCCTTTATCTTATCGCTAAATGCGATTGCACCAGCAATCTGATCGTCTATTGCTGCATATAGCACGGTTTCACCCAAATCCTCACGCTGCCTTGCGAATGCAATGATATCGACGCTCATAGTCAATTGGCGTTCTGCTGCAAACCGAGCGTTCCCGATAGCGAAGCGCTGCTCCTCAATTATCGCTTCAACTCCTCCGCCTGGTGTGAAGACATGATGACTGGAAGCTGGAATAATAAGCCCTAGTCTGACCGCCTCCTTCTCAATTGCTCTTGAAAGCGGATGTGTGGAGTCCGCTTCAGCGGCTGCCGCCAATCTCAGCAAAGCATTGCGGCTTCCTTTAATAGCTAGTGAAGCACTTATATGAGGCTTGCCTTCCGTTAATGTTCCTGTTTTATCAAAAATGATCGTTTGAATGCTTGCCAAACGTTCAAGCGCGCCCGCTTCCTTCGTAATAATGCCTTGCTTCGCAAGTCTGCTGGCTGCGATGACAAGTGAAATCGGTGCGGCTAGACCAAGCGCGCATGGACAGGCTGCTAATAAAACAGCAATGCCGCATATGAATGCTCGGCTCCAATTCCCCGGCTCAAGAAATAATCCCCACATGAAAATCGTTGCAACGGCGAAGAGAAGCATAACAGGAACAAACCAGCTTGCAGCCGCATCTACATTTCGCTGAATGGCTGATTTCGACCGTTGTGCTTGACGAACAAGCTCCTGTATGCGGTTAAGCATCGTATCATGGCCTGCCGCCTTCGTACGAATGCGAAGCTGCGAGCTTTCATTCCAAGTTCCCGCCCACACTTGATCTCCTTCCCGCTTTGCAATCGGCAGACTCTCGCCTGTTAGCAATGATTCGTTGGTTGCGGAGTGACCGCCGCATACAATGCCATCGACCGGAATCGTTTCTCCAGCCTGTACGATGACAATATCGCCCGCTCTAACAAATTCGGTCTGAATATGTATCACTTCACCTGCCCGTTCAACCGCCGCCGTCTGACTTTGCAGTTTGCCGAAGCCGTCTGATCCGCGCTGCGCCCGCAGCGAGGCGGAAACTTCAATGTATTTACCCAGCAGGACAGCTGTGATTACAACAGCAGAAGTTTCAAAATACAATGGCGGTGCATGAGCAGCCACCTCTGAGATCGGCCGAAACAAGCCGTTCTGAAATACGACATAATGGCTGTACAGATAGGCGGCTGTCGTTCCAATAACAACAAGCACATCCATATTGGCGCTTCGCTCGCGTACCGCATGATATGCGCCGAAATAAAAAGGCAAGCCTATAGCGAATTGAATAATCGTGGCAAGTATGAGCTGCAGCCATGGAATAGTGAGCCAAGCAGGCAAATAATCAAGCATCGGCCTTAAAAACGGCAGATGCTGCATCATTCCAGTTAATAACGGTACCGTAAGTACCGCTGAAGCTATGAGTCGCAGCTTCAATATACGATGCTCCTTGTGCAAGCCTTCTTTAGCTGTCTCATTAAGCATCGCTTCAAAACCTAATTGCTTGACACGCTCAGCAATTTGTTTCGCTCCGAGCCGCTCAGGCTTAAACTGCACCCAAGCGGTTCGAAGCGGAAAGCTGACGGCAGCCATTTGAACACCATCCATTTTGCTGACTGCTTTCTCTATTCTTGCCGCACAAGCTGAGCAGCTCATGCCCTGAACCGCAAAATCTATCGTAAGGTCGCTATCCTCTACCTGATTATCATGTACCTGCTCCATTTGCAGCACCCGCCCTTCGTTCATCGCTGTTAATGCCTGTACCTCTGCGTTAAACTATATGACGGGCAAGCCAATTGCATGATTGGAACATCTGTTTACATTCTATTTGGCGCAGGAAGTCCCAGTATGTGAAGTGCATCCTGCATCGTTTGCTTATAACGCTCGGTGAGCCAAATACGCAAGCTTTTCGCTGAGCCTTCAACCTTCAAAATAGGACATGTTGCGTAGAAATGGTTAAACAATGCGGAAAGCTCATATACATACGTACAAAGCTGATTAGGAGACAGCTCCAAAGCGGCAGCTTCTAGCGTTTCTGGCCAATAAGCTAAATGTCTCAGCAATGAATGCTCTTGATTCTCAAGATCGCTAATCTCAGCTAGAGCTTGTGGGTTAAACTCAGTGTCGCCTGCTCTCTTCAAAATACTGCTGGAGCGAGCACACGTATACATCAGATAAACACCTGTATTGCCGGATATTTCGGTTGCTTGATCAAGATCAAACACAACCTCTGTTTGCAAATGAAAACGAAGCAAGTAATAACGAATCGATGCTGCTGCTATTGTACGGCTTGCCAAGCCGCCTTTACGGGATCTTTTTGCGTCTATGATTTGTTCCATTCTTACTAAGAAATCCGCTATTTTTATGCCGATTCCTTGCCTGCCTGACATCGCATACGCATGCTTGCCGTCTGACGTATCGATACCTAAACCATTTGCGGTATTAGGGCTTAATGCAACAACACCATAACTGACATGCTTTAACTGCTCTGCTTGCTCCTGAAAACCCAAAGCGAGCAATGCTTGTTTAACCATAGCCTGCGGATACTCTTGGCGCTGATCAATTACATTTATGACCATATCCGCATGACCGATTTTTTTCCTTACACCACTCGTATGCGTTGACCACAGACCATCAGAAAACTTCTGGTAACGGAAATCGTTATCGAGCAATCCAAACTTCCACAGATGGTAAGCAATATCCTTGGCCGTATAAGTCAAAATTCCGTTTGAGCGAACGAGCACTTTATCTGCGTGGAAATCCGATTGTTCCTCTTGTTCTCCGTTTTCATCAGAATGCTTCAGCACATAACAGCCCTTCAGCTTCCCTTCTGTTTCCTTGCGGAATATTCCCGTTGACTGCAGCAGTTCAAACGCGCGAGCCCAGAAGCCTTCACGCACAATATTGCTTTCCCACACCAGAACATCATACGTGATGCCAAACTGCTTCATTTCCTCGACATGCTCGCGTACAATTCTTTCTGCTACCAACAAGCCCATCCATGCTACATTCGAATGCCCTTCTTCCAGCTCTGCAAGAACC
>NZ_JBFTSN010000552.1:0-3656 GCF_056400045.1 Paenibacillus sp. 01L418 | reverse complement strand
GACAAATGGAGGGACAGCGCCGGGATTTATCTTTCACCCACTATGAGACGATGGAGCAGTTGGAGGACTACTGCTACTTGGTTGCCGGAACAGTTGGTGAGATGCTGCTGCCAGTCTTGCATGATCAGCCAGATATTCAAGTAATAGAAGCGGGAATATGGCTTGGAAAAGCCATGCAAATTGTAAACATTGTTCGCGACGTTGGCGAGGATCAGAGTAGAGGGCGTCGTTACCTGCCGCTTGAGCTGCTCGCTCGTCATCGCTATACCGAAAGCGACTTCGAAATGGGCGTTGTCGRCGAACGATTTCAACATCTTGTGCAAGAGCTGGATACACTTTCACGCAGTTGGTTCGCACGAGGCTTGCGCGGGCTTGAAACGTATCCTTCCAGCAGCGCTTTTTCAGTTGAGCTGGCCGCAAGCTTCTATGCAGCGATTTTGGATGAAGTAAAGGCTGCCAACTACGAAGTCTATAAGAAGCGAGCTATCGTCAGCTCATTAAATAAATTAAAGCTTTATACGAATATAAAAATGAAATATATGCTCGTATCAGAGGTTAATGACAGCAATGCGGTATCGCTATGATCCGCTACCTATTTATTTTTTGGTATTGCATCGGGTTAATCCTCATGCTGACCATTGGCGTTCCAACGTGGCTTTCCTTTTCCAATGGTTTGTTTCTCGTGTTTTTTGCCCTGTATGCCATTCATATTGAAGGCATGATGGGCGAGGAGCGCCGTCGCAGCTGGAGTAGAATAATGCTCGTTGGGGTACTTACGTTTGCTGTAGAATGGCTTGGTGTGACGATGGGATGGCCGTTTGGAGACTACAAATACACATCTTTACTTGGCATCTCGCTTGGCGGAGTACCCCTCGCCATATTTTGTGCGTGGATTGGTGTCATTGTCACTGTGATGCGAATGACTGCCTTCTCGAATCGATGGACGCGTGCGCTTCATACCGGCTTATGGACGGTTGTTTTTGACCTCGTACTCGATCCAGTGGCTTTCGCTAGGCAGTTCTGGATTTGGCATGAGCCTGGTGATTTCTACGGGATACCGGCAGCAAACTTCATCAGTTGGTTCGTTATATCAGCAGCTATATCATTTCTGTTCCCTTTAAGAGAAGTATCGGCGAACGTTCGAATCCAGGCTGTAAGACTCACGCAAATGATGCTGTTTATGTTTGGTCTCTTAGGGGCCAAAGAAGGTTTAATGATGCCGTTCATCATCGCATTGGCAGCTATCGTTGTGGCGGAAGGAGCGGGAAGGATTGATCGCAGCGGGCTCAAGCAAGTGGTTTAAACGAATATTCGCGCAATACAATGAAAACTATTTGTTAAGACGGCATTTTCACTCGTTTCAACTGAGCGGTGAGATCGATCCAGTTCCGCAAGGCCAGCCTGTGCTCTATCTTATGAATCATAGCTCTTGGTGGGATGGAATGGTTGTATATCATGCGATCGCAAACGCTTCAGCGCGTGAACACTATATGATGATGGATGAAGAGCAAATGAAGCGGTATCGATTTTTTCGCAAAATAGGAGCTTTCTCGATTGATAAGAAGTCAAGCCGAGCGATCGTTGCTTCCCTTCGATATAGTGAGAGTCTATTAAATCAAGGATATGGAGTTTGGTTATTTCCACAAGGAGATATCGAGCATCTGGAGCGTAGACCTTTAAGATTTCAAACCGGCGCGGGCTATTTATTGGAGCGCTGTCCGGGAACGATTGTTCAGCCCGTAACAGCATATTATTCGCTAGGACTTCATCAAAAGGCAGAAGTCAGTCTTCAATTCGGTAAACCTATCCACAGAGCATGGCAGCAGCTGGGACGTAAAACCATTACGACAATGCTTGAATCGGCTTTGGAGGATCAACTGAATGAACACCGCCTTGCAGTAATAGCAGCAGCTCGCGGGGAGCTAGCCGAGTATCGATCAATACTGAAGGCGAAACGGTCAACGAACGAGGTTTTTGATGCTTGGATGAACGGGGTGACAAGGTGGAAATCTTTTTTTGGACGRTAGCTGCAGCCCTGATGCTGCAGCTATTATTTGTGTTATGGAACCTCTCGCAAATGCCTTCGTTGGGAGGCAGCGGTATAGGACGAGTTTGGCTGTCAGGAGGAGCTGAGTCCATTCAAGCTGATGCTCCAGATGTTCACGGAATTACACCTAGACCACGGCTGTCTGTTCTTATCCCGGCGCGTAATGAAGCGGATAACATTGCAGCATGTATACAATCGGTGCTGCTGGAGCCTTCCATATTTATTGAGGTGCTGGTGCTGGATGATCGTTCCACAGACGGAACAGCAGAAGCTGCGCGGCTCGCTGCAGCAGGCGACAGCCGTGTTCGCGTTTTGCCCGGTGATGTGCTGCCGTTCGGCTGGCTGGGCAAGTCGCACGCATGTCATCAGCTCGTCGAAGCGGCGCACGGCGAATGGTGGTTATTTCTCGACGCTGATGCGCGGCTTGAGCCGGGTGCGCTCGCGGATGCGCTTGACACCGCTTTAGCGCAAGGTCAAGGGCTCGTGACCGGTTTCCCTAAGCAGGAAACTGGAACATGGCTGGAGAAGCTCATCGTCCCGATGATGAGCTTCTCGATTGCCTGCCATCTGCCGATACGACTCGTTCGGCAATCGCCAGATCCAAAATTCGTCGCCGCACACGGTGCTTTTCTGATGATTTCAGCAGAAAGCTACTGGGCGACAGGCGGCCATGCTGGCTTCAAAGGTCATCTCGTCGATGATATGCAGCTGGCTGGTGCTGTCAAAAAAGCCGGGCTTCCCGTCACTTTAGCCTACGTTTGCCCCCAAATTTCCATGCGTATGTATCAGAACGCTGCCGGGGTTTGGAACGGCTATAAGAAAAATATATTTGCAGGTGTAGGTCGCAGCAGCTTATTGCTTGGAATTATGTTGTTTATGTACACCTTGCTTTATATACTGCCTCCGATAATGATGATCATTAGTTTAGCTGGGCTTCTCATGCATGCATATCCGGAAGGATGGCTTACAACTGTTTTATTGCCAAGCTCGCTCTGCTATCTACTAGGCGTTTGTCTGAAGAGAATCATTGATAGGAAAAGTGGACAGCCCTGGTACTTATCCTTCTGTTTACCTGCAAGTATATTTCTGCTGTCAGCGATTGCGTTGGCCTCGTGGCGGGCGAGCTTAAATGGCACTGGTTATGAATGGAAGGGGAGGAGGTATTCGTGAAGCGAGTCATGGTCATTGGCGGAGGTTTAGGCGGATTATCTGCAGCGATTCGATTGGCATATGCGGGTTATCACGTCACTGTGCTTGAACAACAGGCAGCACTCGGCGGAAAGCTTCAGCGCATTGAGCTTGGCGGTTATCGCTTCGATCGTGGACCAAGCACGATTACGATGCCTCATGTATTTCAGCAGGTATTCGAGAGCGTTGGTCGAAGAATGGAGGACTACGTTACTTTTTATCCGCTGAACCCGGGCACGCGGAATCATTTTGCAGACGGAACGACGGTTGATTTATGCTCTGATTTCGTTCTAATGGAAGCGCAAATTGCAGCATATAGTCCAGAGGATGCGAAGCAGTATCGCTCATTCATGAAAGAGGCTGCTGCGTTATATCAACAAGCTGATCAGCTATTCATGAATCGGCTGCTGCTGTCATGGAA
>NZ_JBFTSN010000551.1:0-3914 GCF_056400045.1 Paenibacillus sp. 01L418 | reverse complement strand
CACCCTACAAGATCCAAGGATTCAAAACTAACTAGTTTAGTGAACACACTCCGATTAGCAACAGCATCGCGGTATCTAAGCGTCTAAGTGCATAAATACACTTATTCCACCAACCACTTTTCAAAACTGCTCAAATAGATGCACTTGTGCACGTATTTACGTCATTTCCATCTCATTTATTAAAAACAAGTGCAAATCTGCTCTTATTTACACATCCAGTCGCCACACCCTACAAGATCCAAGGATTCAAAACTAACTAGTTTAGTGAACACACTCCGATTAGCAACAGCATCGCGGTATCTAAGCGTCTAAGTGCATAAATACACTTATTCCACCAACCACTTTTCAAAACTGCTCAAATAGATGCACTTGTGCACGTATTTACGTCATTTCCATCTCATTTATTAAAAACAAGTGCAAATCTGCTCTTATTTACACTCCACGATCGGTTCACGCACACCACAGTACCAACACTCTACCTACACTATCCATTTACAGCCCAATAGCACTTCTTACACACTTCACAAATGTACGTTCTCTCACGTAACCAGCCGTTATTCCCAACAAATTTCAAGAATGTAAAACTGGCTAGTTTAGTGAGCATACACCTGTTAGCAGCAGCATCGCGACATCTTCATTTCCAGCACATTTATTAAAAACAAGTGCACTTCTGCGCTTATTTATACTCCACGATCGGTTCACGCACACTCGAATCACACTACCAACACTCTRCCTAYACWATTCACATACAGTCCAATCRCACTCCTTACACACTTACAAATGCACCCCCCACACATCCAGTCGCCACTCCTTACAGATGCCAAGAATATAAAATTAGTTAGTTTAGTGAGCACACTCCAATTAGTAGCAGCATTTAAGCGCATAAATACACTTATTCCACCAGCTACTTTTCAAAACTGCTCAAATAGATGCACTTGTGCACCTATTCTCGTCATTTCCAGATCATATATTAAAAACAAGTGCACTTCTGCGCTTATTTACACTCCACAATTGGTTCACGCACACTCTAATCACACCACCTTAACAATTCGTATACAGTCCATTCGCACTCCAACACGCTTTTCGAAAGCGTATTTAGACAGCTAAAGTATAGTAGAGGGGTTCCAGGGGTTCCAGGGGTTCCAGAGGTTCCAGAGGTTCCAGAGGTTCCAGAGGTTCCAGAGGTTCCAAGGATTCCAGGGGTTTCGAAGGTTCCGGTTTTTTGGGGGTTTGGGGGTTTCGGGGTTTCGGGGTTTCGGGGTTTCGGGGTTTCGGGGTTTCGGGGTTTCGGGGTTTCGGGGTTTCGGGGTTTCGGGGTGTTCTGAGGGCTTTGAGGGCTTTGAGGGATCTGAGGGTTTTAAGTGGCTGCTACAGGGGCTACAGAATCTATGGGTTCCCTGAGTTCCGTCTCCCGCTTATCGGCTGCCAGAATGTCATCCAATGGGTCGAGCGGCGTTTGATTGCCCGCTACCTGCTTAAGCAAGCAGCCATGGATCAGAATAGAAAAATAGCGATACAGGAATAACTCCCTATATCGCTATTTTTAAAAATTCAAAGCGAACCGACTATTTCTAGGACAGCTCATTCAAAATGTAGAGAAATCCACTAGTCCTCTAAAAACTTTAAATCTATTTCAAATAATCGAACAGTCTGCTCAATACAATCGCCGCTTCCGCTCTAGTCAGCTCTTTGTTGGCTTTGAGCGTTTGATCCGGCATACCTTTCAACAAGCCTGCTTGGATACAAATAGCCAGCGCATTTCTGGACCAAGCGGCTGCTTGATCTTCGTCTTTAAAGCTCGCTAAAATGGCATCTTCAGATGTCGCAAGAGTCGGCAGCTTACCTTTTATTTGCAGCACGCGCGTGATAATGACAGCCATTTCCTCACGGGTAAGGGAACGGTCGGGCTCAAATCGATTGCCTCCAGTTCCTTGTAGCAATCCCGATTCCGATGCAGCCGTTATCACATTGTTGTACCACTTGTCCCCACGCACATCTTCAAACGATTGAGAAGTGCTTGCTTGGAGATTGAATCCCCGAGTGAACATAGCCGCGATTTCAGCGCGAGTAATGGAAGCATTAGGGTTAAACTTGTTCTCTGATACGCCTGTTAGAATGCCTTTGGCTGCAAGAGCTTCAATCTCTTTTCTAGCCCAATGACTGGCTGTATCCTGGAAAGTCACTTTAGTTCCCGCTCCCGGATCTGTGCCTGTGCCTGTGCCTGTGCCTGGACCAGTGCCCGCTCCCGGATCTGTGCCTGTGCCTGGACCAGTGCCCGTCCCCGGATTCGTCCCTGTTCCTGGATCTGTACCCGGTCCGCTATTGTCCGCCTGCACATGCACCGTAGCGATCGCTTTAAGCGTCGTACCTGCAACCGTGCCTTCTACTTCAAAAGTACCAGTTTGCGCATAATCGGAAGCTTTGATCGCATTCCAAACGACCAAAAGATCTTTAACCGATTTGTCACTATAAACAGCTCTCACAGTATGAGGCAGCACTGGCGCCTTTCCAACCGTAGTGGTCACTGACACTGCCTGCAAGCTTACAATAGCGATGACATGAGTCTCCAGCTCACTCACAGCCTTCTCCAAAGCTGTCCTCGCTGATTCAATCATTTCTATTGTTGCTTCAGCATTGCTGCTTACTTCGATAGCGCTTTGCAGAGTAGCGGCAACAGTCGCCCATGTCACAGGAGTATACTCTGCTTCTTTAAGCGCTTGGGCATCTTTAATTGCTTGCAGCAGGAGCTCCTTGGCATAATCAACGCCCGTATTTTTGATGTAGAAATCGTCCAATATAAAAGCATAATCGGAAGTCGCGTTACTTGCGCCTTTGGCAATCATTTTAAACACGACCTGATAATCGTCTTGTGCCCCAGTGGTGAAGGTTTGGCTAAAGCGGATGTATCCATCCTCTGCCTTAATCCCCGAATTAGGCTTGTTTAGCAGCGTTTCCTTCAACACCGCAGTGCCGGTCGAACGAGACAACACGCTGACCTCGTAGGTAACCCCATTTTCCATCGTATAAACAAAGCCAAGCTCATACGTCTTATTCGCTTTTAATTTAATGTCGGACTCATTTGATTTGATCAGTCTGCCCATGTCAGTTTCATTCAGCTTTAATGAATTCTGACCATTCAATACCCAAGTCATGACAGGACCGATTTTTTGGTCAGCTGCCTGAACAATCGGATTGTTATCATGCGGGTTGCTCTGATCCGATGCGATATGAATCATTCGACTGCCGCCTCCATACTCGAAAGGCCCCCAGCCCTCATACACATTCTCAAAATCTTCCTTCACGACATAACCAGCTTGTTCAGCACCGCTTCCCGACGTCAGATGCTTCCAAATTCGGACATCATCGAATAGCACAGTGCCAGCTCCAGCATCTGCGATTAACTTGATTGTTGCCGTTGTCGTGCCTTCTGGCACCTTAAATTTCACATTCATTCTCTGCCAAGTTGTGTCCACATATTTAAATGAACTTTGATGTGAACCGTCCAAGCCTGTTACATAATTGCTGTACGTTTTGCCGTTCATGGTTACCTGTAAAGAGGATTTTCTTCCTTTAACGGTTTGAGTCCATACACCAACCGTATACTCTCCTCCCGGAATCAATCCAGTGATTTGCTGAGACAACTCACCAGCACGGCTTCCAATTTCCGCATAGCGGTTCCAGTTGGACCTTACCATCTCTTTTGTCGTGTCGTATCCAACATCGCCTTGAACGACCTTAATGGAAGCATTGGCCGTATCATTAACAGACCATGATCCTTCAACATTAAATCTTCAACATTAAATTTCTCTGAATTGAAAGCAAAATCCTTAATCAGGCTGCCTTCTCGAAGGAATCAGGTTTAAAGCATCTGCTGTTGCAGGGTATAGAACATATGGCGTAGAACATATGGCGTA
>NZ_JBFTSN010000550.1:0-3694 GCF_056400045.1 Paenibacillus sp. 01L418 | reverse complement strand
GTTCCGTACTTTAAGCCTCTTAGACCGCCTGAGCATTCAGCGATATTGCCGCCTATTGTAGAAATTTTCATACTGCTTGGATCTGGTGGATAGAATAGTCCTAGCCCTTCAACATGTGAAATGAATTGTCCAGTAATTAGACCAGGCTGGACAATAGCCGTTAAGTTTTCCATATCCACTTCAATAATTTTATTCATGCGATGCATAACCATCACAATTCCGCCTTGCAATGGTACTGTACCACCGCAAAGATTCGAGCCCGAGCCTCTTGTTACAATCGGAATAAGATTGCTGTTAGCTATTTTCATAATTTCTGAAACTTGCTCTGTTGATTCTGGATAAATAACTGCATCTGGCAAAGCCTGCAACATCGGCGTTCCATCATAGGAATGTGCGATTAACGCCTCCTGATCTGTCCGAAAAAATTTTTCCCCTACAATCTCTCGTAATTGTTTAACTACAGCTTCATTCAACATGAACGATTCCTCCATAACTAAATTGAGCAGGTCATCTGATGACTTTGTGTTGATTATAGTGTAATAAAGTTGTACAGTATAGTCTATAGTTTTATTTTCGGGAGGTTTAAAGCTCTATGCAGCCGATAAAGGTAGAAACTGAAAAAGGACATGAGCTTGTGCGAAGAGCCATTCTCTCACAAATTGAGGAAGGTCTCTTACATCCTGGTCAAAAACTACCGTCCGTAGTTGACTTGAGTACCTCCTTTGGAGTAGGTCGCTCCACCATTCGTGAAGCATTGAGCGCATTAAAGGCAACAGGCTGGATAGATGTAAAGCATGGCGGAGGTACCTTTGTCAATAAAGTATTGCCTACCTTGCAGAGCAACTCGCGAGATCCATTCGAGGAATCGGAAAGTGTAAAAGAGATACTGGAAGTTCGTATTTGGCTTGAAAGCGGCAGTGCTGCATTCGCTGCCGAGCGTCGAAATGATAGGGATCTCGAGAACTTAAAGCAGATTATTGAACAAATGGAGCAAGCGTTGGAAATGAATAATACACAAATGAGTGAACATGCGGATATCGAATTTCATCTAGCTATAGCAGCTGCCTCACACAATAAGCTGCTTAATACATTAATGAGTTCACTTACTTCTAAGCTGACCGAAACAATGGGAAAAACTCGCCAGCTGTGGTTTTTCGAAGACAAGTCCTCTTCCACACTTCTCTTAAAAGAGCATCAATCCATATATAATGCAATATTAGCTCAAAACAGCGAGCTGGCCAGCCAGCTCATTCAAGCTCATTTGCATAAAGTCGAGAATGTACTGAAACGCAGAGACATTTTAGAATAATTCTGTTCAATAAAGATTCAAAGATAGAACGACAGTTCTATCTTTGGCTTTATTTTTTCCTATAGGCTTCTCAGCCTGATAACCGACTGGATCTATTATCTTTTTTCTATGTGCTTTATTCCTCTTAATAATCCTTTGATCTATTCCTTTTCGATTTAGTTAGTGGTGATAGAAGCAATTCTTCGCATTTCGCATAACCCCCTAGCAATTTCTGAGTCAAGCTTAACTTAGGAACAACAAGGTAAACAATTGAGCTTGAAATGATGCTTATAATAGCTCCTACTAGGATATCTGCTGGATAGTGGACACCGACCCAAATACGAGAAATACCAACAAGGGAAGCTAGTATAACCCATAAAAACCACCAGCCTTTTCTAAATAACCAAAAGGATACACAAAATGAAAAGAACAATATGGTATGATCGCTTGGAAAAGAATTATCAACTGCTTTTTCAATTAATTTATTAACATTTGCCAACTCAGCAAATGGTTGATTATTCGAATGAAATTTGCCTGCTATTTTCCCAATAATTTCAGCAAATACAAAAGTAATGGTTGCACACACAATCATCATTCTACTCTGTTTATTTCGAGTAAACCAAATGAAGATAACACCTAAAACCAAGAAATACACCATAAACTCAGCAATGAAAACCATAGCAGGATTTAAGTATGGATATTGTTTCCCTAGGTCATTTACCATTCTAAATAAATTAATATTTTCTTCTAAAAAATTCATTTCACACCACCTCCTCTGCCTTTATTTCTTATATCTTAAAAGACAGATAGGCAAACAACCATCGATTCCCCTAACAATTAAGGGTTCCTATGTTACATTATTGTCATTTTGTAAATTGGCTTTAACATTCACATTGGCAGTTGCCCCCGTTGGCAGCGATTACCTCCCTCTCCTCCAATATCCTTATTCACGTTGAGTTTCGCCAAACGCAAAAAGACCTCCCAGAATAATCTGGAAGGTCTCAAAGTTATAAAGATATTGATAAACAGGATTTTCACTGACGAAAACCCTTGATGTATAAGGGTTTATCGCCCTTATTACATCATGCCGCCCATACCGCCCATGCCGCCCATATCAGGCATGCCAGCGCCAGCACCCTTAGGCTCTGGTTTGTCAGCAACAACCGCTTCAGTTGTCAAGAACATAGCTGCAACGGAAGCTGCGTTTTGCAATGCTGAACGGCGCATATATTGATGTTATCACGTTTTTTTAACTATCTAAAAAATATAGACTACTTCTCGTATTGATGTAGCAGTTTCAATTATAAAGTAGTGATCAATTTATGTAAAGTAGTCTTAAGAATGAAATGCTTTAAACATCGACATACATGATTCCTTTACTGCTATTCAATTAACAACACTTTATTCCTCAATTCTAGCCCCTTCAATATCCTGAATACTTTCAGAATATCTAATCTTTATTGAAGCAAGTTAGTTATTGCGAGCCACAAGCATGAAGTTCATTTGCCTTACAATTCAATCATTAATAAGAGAAAGCCTAAGGGATGTTTTCCCATCAGGCTCTTTCTTGTTTCCTCTTAATTTCCAAACATCTTCTCATTATCCCATTTCTTTTCCTGTTGCTTTCTATCCCACTTCATAAAATCGTTATACTCTTGTCTCGTTATATCTTTAAAATCCTTTTTTTCATAGCTCGAATCAAATATTGCTGAGCATCCTTTAATTAGCATCCCCAAAAGTAAAATTACCACAACTACGATGACAGCTAGACAGCCAATACCCCATATTAATGATTGAAACCCACTCATATCTTTAGCATTTTCTTGATTCTCATCGCCATTAGTACCTCCATCTACAATATCTGAGATATTACCGCAATCACAATTAATCGCTGTAATTAATTTATAGTCATTAGTCGTTTTAAAATAAGATACCTTCTTAATCTTGTGTTCTTTAGAACACTTTTTACATGAACTGATTAGAAACTCAGACTCTTCTCTTATTAAATTCAACTCATACGCCCCTTTAAGTTCAATCCTTCAAAAATTTTACCATATTTCATTGTAATTTTAAACCATTTTTCCGAATTAACAATCTGTCATTGTACTAATCCAAATCTGATAATTGTTCAGAAAGAAGGTGTTCTTCTGAACAATCGTAATCCAGATCTTAAACCTATTATTGGTAAACTAATAAAAACACTACGAATTAAACAAGACCTATCTCAAGAGGATTTGGCTGGATTATGCAATGTAGACCGCAGCTATGTATCCCTAATTGAACGTGGTGAGAATGAGCCTTCTATTAGTAAAATATTTGAAATATGTGATGGTCTAAAGATTAGACCTGCTAGTTTCTTCGGACTTGTGGAGATTGAATACAATAAGATCAAAGATACTGACACAA
>NZ_JBFTSN010000549.1:0-3696 GCF_056400045.1 Paenibacillus sp. 01L418 | reverse complement strand
CTGAGAAGCCATAAACGTCAATTTTTCCGTCATTATCTGTATCCTTCGTTGCTAGCTTTGCAATTTCCAAAAACTTCTCCCAGTTCCATTGGCCGCCTGTATAAAGCTCTTGAAGATCCGGAAGGCCAAGTTTTTTGAACAAATCGCGATTGTAGTGCATGGCTGTACCGCCTGAACCTGGATTGTCAAATGCATATTCGCCGCCAGCTATAGCAGGCGCTTTGGCCATCAAGTTTGCATCGTTGTTGATGTTATTAGCTGAAGTTGTAAACTCGCTGATCGGAAGCAGCTGGCCTTTCAATACAGCCGGCAATGCTGCTTTGTATTCCATTTGAACGATGTCTGCGAAAGGCTCACCTGTCAGGACAGTAGCCGTAAACTTCGGCATGTATTCTTCAAAAGGAACGTTTATGAATTCGATTTTCACATTATATTTTTTTTCAACTTCTTCAATTTTAGCGAGACGCTCTTTCTCGGAAGCCGTTGCACCTGCTGGTGTCAAATCCCACCATGCAGCTACTTTAATAACGCGTCCACCCATATCGACAGGTTCTGGTGTTGCTGTGGATTCCTCAGGTGCTGCAGTCGGATCAGTGACAGCGCTTTCTTTTGGAGCGTTATTCGTTCCTTTATTTCCGCCGTTCCCGCCGCTGCAAGCTGTAAGTATGAGCATGAAACATAACACCAAAATGGACAAACCTTGTATTTTTCTCATGACCGAACCTCCCATTTTTACATTCATCAGTTGGTATAAAGTAAAAATCCCCATTTAAAAGCGCTTTCATTCCTAAACTTTGAAAAACCCAACAGCTAACCTCACCGCCTTTTCGTTATTCGATTTCCGTAATTTGTTATTTCGTTTTGCATAACGAATATAACATCAAAAACAAAACTGGTCAATTGTTTTTTATTTGTTATCTAAACGCACTAATATTTCTAAAAAAATAAGTTGAATTCCGTTTTATTGCTTGTATACCCTTGAAAAAACAGCTATATTTATCTACATAACAAAATAACAAAAAGACAATAATAAAGCATTGAGGTGAATGAACTTCCTAAATAAAACTCTAAATAAAATAATAATGTTTAATGTTTTTTAGCAATAAAAAAACAAGTTTAATTGTTAGTAACAATACGGTAAAATAATGACTAGCA
Organism: Paenibacillus sp. 01L418; assembly: GCF_056400045.1. NCBI lineage: Bacteria > Bacillati > Bacillota > Bacilli > Caryophanales > Paenibacillaceae > Paenibacillus > Paenibacillus sp. 01L418. Next base: position 2,541 of record NZ_JBFTSN010000549.1, on the reverse strand, counting down.
TTTCTTCACATATAATAATGGACTTCTTTACATATAGATGGCTTGGCAAACTAACTAATTAAGGTAGGATGAAATTTATGCGCCGGAAGGTAACGATTCAATCAATTGCCGATTACACAGGGTTGTCAAAATTCGCAGTCTCACGAGGGTTATCCGGGAAATCGGGGGTTAGTCCACAAACAAGAGAAGTGATATTAAGAGCTGCAGGACAGCTTGGTTATTTTAAGGACGCGCAGACGCCTCCTGTTTCAAGCGAACTGATGGATACAGAATCACGAAGCTGGTCCGGAACCATTCTAGTGCTTTTCCCAAATGTTCGTTATCAAAATACTGATTCCTTATATTGGGGTCCAATATTTAACGGCATATCTACAAGGCTGAACCAAAAGGGCATTAACATCCTTACATTAACTGAGCCTACTAACGACTCCATGTTCTCACTTTTAAACCCTGAAGCTATTATGGGCATTATTACTGTAGGCTCTATTTCTACCTCTGTGTTGCTTGATATTAAACGGCTCGGCATTCCTGTCGTAATGGTCGATCATTACGATCCAAACTTTCACTGCGACTCGATTTTTACAGACAACTTGTCCAGCATGAGAGAAATAATGAATGCCGTCATTACAAAAGGCTACAAAAACTATCAATTTTTAGGGAATATTAGAGATGCGCAAAGCTTCTATGAACGATTCCTTGGTTTCCGTTCAGCTCTCGAGGACAATGATATTGAACTAAAGCAAATTCCTTCCCTAATGGGACCGGAAATTGAAAACTTTCACGATACATTCAAAGCTGCTATTGAGGAGCATGGTTTACCTGAAGTATTTGTTTGCGCCAATGATATATTTGCCTCTTTTGCGTTAGATACATTAAAAAATATCGGCATGTATATTCCAGAAACGCTCGTTTTCACCGGCTTCGACAATACCCATCCTCAGATTCCTTTTTTGGCTACTGTTAATGTRGATAAGGAGCTGCTCGGCAAACGTGCTGTTGATCAGATGCTTTGGAGAATACTCAACGCAACAACGAGCTACGAGAGGACCCTTATCCAAGCTGAGATTATTTTCAGAAATTAAACATAAAAAGAGGATGACCATCGCGGTCATCCTCTTTTCGTAGTAGTGCTTCGTTTAAAAATCCGTTCGAAATGGCGATGCGGGAAGTCCTGCTTTATTATACAAATTAATCGTCGGTGAATCGCTCCAGCCATATCTTACCGATACTGGTTCAGCAACCTTATCCGATGATACAATGACCGAGTTGCCATCTATTTTGGCATTAGCAGCATAATATTTCTTATCTTCCCCCGCAATTGCAAAACCGATCAGCTCGCCTGATTTCTCCTCCTGTACAGGTTCAAGTCCAGCCTTTACTCCCGCCATTAAGCCTGAATCTGCATGCTCGAAAGAAAGACGAATGGCCGCACCTTCCTTCGCCATCGACGTATAAATGGGTCCAGAATATTCAATCGTATAGTTGTCAAATTTGCCTAAAGCACACAATGCAGAGCGCCAGCCGACATCCTGCTTATTCGTTGGATGGATATCAGCGCTATCTCCTACATCTGTTGTGACAACAAGGCATGCGTGTGTATCATTCTGTACCGTTTTCAGCTGAGCCTCGCGTATTTCCGGCAGTCCTTCATTTGTTTGCGCCGGATTAGCTTCGCTTTGAACGGTGCCGAATGCTGAAATTTGAATAATTATAAACGGCAGACTTTCATCCGAAAAAGCAAGGCGCCAATCCTTCATCAGATCAGGCAGCAGCTTGTTATAGCGACGCTCTCCCCAATTGCTTTCACCTTGATACCAGAGCACACCTTTTAATTTATAAGGCGTAAGGGGCGCAATCATTCCATTAAAAAGAGCGATCGGTGATTTAGCTGTCTCAATCATCACTGCGCCTGTTCTAATCTCATCAGCTGCTGCTGTAAAGTCTGGATTGCTTTGCAACATAGGGTAGCTTGTCCATGATTCTGCTTTTGTACCGCCAACAGCTGAGAAGAGAATACCGATAGGTACATTGGTTTCCTTGTTTATTTTACGGGCAAAAAAATAAGCTACGGCGCTGAAATCCACAGCTGAATCGGATGTCACCGTCTGCCATTTGCTTCCCTTGTCTACCATGTATAGCGGAACAGGACTTGTTGCTTGCGGTATTTTCATAAATCGAATGTTGGGATGGTTTGCTTGTTTCATCTCCTCTGCCGCATTCATTACAGCGGGCAGCTTAAACTCCATATTGGATTGCCCCGAGCTTAGCCATACATCACCAAACAAAACATCAACGAGCTCAATCCTCTCTCTGCTGCTGCTAACCGTTATTTGATGAGGTCCTCCTGCTGAAAAAACACCCAATTCTATTTTCCAATAGCCATCGACATCTGCTAACCCAGAAATTGCACGATCATTCATTTGGACGGTTATTTTCGTATTCGGCTCTGCCCAGCCCCATATGGCTGCCTGCTTATCCCTTTGAAGAACCATGTGATCACCGAACATCGGATTCACTAAGGGCTTGCCTATATAGGTAGGT
>NZ_JBFTSN010000548.1:0-3702 GCF_056400045.1 Paenibacillus sp. 01L418 | reverse complement strand
GGTGAAAGCGGGTCAATCCTTCGATGCAACGGTTGGATTGTCAGCCGTAACGGAGGAGAAATATTCAAAGCTGTATGCGCAAATTTTAACAGTTAGCTTCGATGCTGCGAAATTAACGCTGACTGGCGCAGCCTCCTTGCAGCAGGATTTCAGCATCCTTGAGCAAAAGGTTATCGAGCCAGGCAAGGTGAGGATTGTAGCGGCAGGTCAAGGCAAAGGCATTGATGCCAATTCGGAATGGCTGAAGCTGAGCTTCTTGGCAGCTGTTACGGGGAGCACAGGAAATACAGCCATTCAAATTAGCGACTTTATAGTTGCTAATAGCTTGGGAGAAGAACTTGAAGCAAAATCAACATCCCATACGCTGCAAATTAGTGCCGTTGTTGATGTGACGGGCTTAAATCAGGCGATAGCCGCAGCGGAAGCCATTTATGATGGAGCGGTAGTCGGCACACAGCCTGGTCAATATCCGGCAGCAGCAAAAGCAGCGTTCGGTGAAGCCATTGCCGCAGCGAAAGCCGTTGCCGTTAACCCGAATGCAAGCGAAGCGCAAGTGAGCGCAGCTATTGCTCAGCTAAGTGCGGCAGTGACGACGTTCCAAGCTTCTAAATTGTCAGGCGATATTAATAACGACAATAAGGTATCAATTGGCGACCTCGGCATCGTAGCAGCTGCATATGGCAAAACAAGCGCAGATCCGAATTGGTCGCAATATAAGAAATCCGATCTAAATGCGGATGGCAAAATTGATATTGTGGATATCGCGATGCTTGCAAGATGGATTCTGGGGTAACATTTCGTTAGATTTTGCTTACAATAAAGAAGAGGGTGACCCGAAGCAACGGACTGCTTGGGTTCCCTCTTTTTTTGTCGGTTTCTGTGGGTTTAAGTTATTAATATGGATGCTGATAATATTGCTGGCCATACATTTGATTGTAATAGCCTTGGTTAGGTTTAGCTTGGTTCGACTGAATAGCTTGATTAGGCTGATATGCTTTATTGGACGGCAACGTTTGGTTTGGCTGCAATACTTGATTGGATTGCAATACTTGATTCGATTGCACTGGAGCTTGCTGCTGCATTGGAGCTTGATTAGGCTTTTGCATATTTTTGCTTTGGCCTTGTACGGGATTATAGCTGCAATTGCTCGGAGGTCCCAGAATAACGGTGTCTTTTAAAGGTGCTAATGCATTTTCTAATTTTTCTTGATCTAAGCAGTAGGTATACGCAAGGATATTGGTTGGAGTTAATCTTAAAATATCGGAGCCAAAAATAACTTCTGGGATTGGCGCATCAAAGATGGCTAGCAGATGAGTATTATCGACGGTCGCCATTTCATAGTGCCACCAGCCTTGCGGAATGTTGACGACTTGAGCAGGCTGTACCAAGTAATGAAGGAACTCGTTCGTAAAAGGGTTCATAAGCGCAATTTCTGCTGATCCTGATATGCAATATACGAGCTCGGAGGCATTCTGATGGTAATGAGGCTCAACGACATTGCTTTTGCTAAGGTAGATATCAAGAAGCGACGAATTGCCTAACGTATTCAATTGCTTCACTGAAAGCAAGTTGATGTAGTTGTATGGATCTTTTTTGAAAAAAGTACTATTGTTCAAATCATAAGCAAATTCCGTCTGTGGAGACGTATAGTCCATATAAGAAGTCATTTGTAAATCCTGCCCCTCTTCCATTAGCTGGTAAATGTTTACTGGGATAGGATATGTGTTTGCCCATATGATGGTGAAGGTTACTGGAAAAAAACAAGGCAGACAAGTGCATGAATAACGATGCACTCGTCTGCCTATTCGTTTATTTATAGCTTGGAAGCCAGCTGCCATGCGCTTCGATGAGCTCATCGCAAAGCGATACAATGTCATCCATAGACAATTCTGCTGAGGTATGCGGATCAAGCATTGCTGCGTGATAAATATGATCCCGCTTGCCAGTAATTGCCGCTTCAATCGTTAATAGCTGCGTGTTGATGTTCGTACGGTTTAATGCTGCAAGCTGTGGCGGAAGGTCGCCAACATAGGTTGGTGTAACGCCATTCGCATCCACGAGGCATGGTACTTCTACGCAAGCTTCCTTCGGAAGATTCGTAATAAGCCCAGTATTCATCACGTTGCCGCCAATTTTGAACGGGTTGTTCGTTTCAATTGCTTCGAGAATGTACGAAGCATATTCATGGCTGCGGCAGTGCTCCAGCTTGCTGTCATTAATAAGTGAATCGCGCATGGATTTCCAGCCTTCAATTTGACTAACACAGCGGCGCGGATACTCATCGAGAGGAATGTTGAAACGCTCGATCAGCTCTGGATAGTTCCGTTTGATGAAGTATGGATGGTATTCCGCATTGTGCTCGGAAGATTCGGTGATGTAGTAGCCGAATTTCAGCATGAGCTCGTAACGAACCATATCATGATGCTTCTCTAATTGCTTCTCGGCTGCACGGCGTTTGATTTCCGGGTAAAGATCAACTCCGTCTTTGCTTGCTTCAAGCAGCCATGCCATATGGTTGATGCCTGCAATTTTGTACTTAACGCCCGTTGTGTCCATACCCAAATGATCAAATAAATGCGGCACACAAACTTGTACACTGTGGCATAAGCCAACCGTTTTCACGCCGCCATAGGTGTTCATGACATTCGTGAGCACGGCCATTGGGTTGGTGTAGTTAAGGAACAGCGCATCTGGACAAACCTCGTTAATATCGCGAGCGAAATCCAGCATCACAGGAATCGTGCGCAGATTACGGAAAATGCCGCCAATGCCTACGGTATCGGCAATCGTTTGGCGCAAGCCGTATTTTTTTGGAATCTCAAAATCGGTAATCGTACACGGATCATAGCCGCCTACTTGAATGGCGTTTACGATGTATTTGGCACCGCGAAGCGCTTCTTTCCGGTCGGTATAAGCTTTAATCTCGCAAGTGCTTTCACTTGTTTTTTTAATATTAAGCAGCATTTGCTCGGAATCGAGAAGACGCTCCGCATCAATGTCAAATAAAGCGATTTCAAAACCTTGCAATGCAGGTGTCTGCATGACATCTCCAAGAATGTTTTTGGCAAAAACACTGCTTCCTGCGCCGATAAAAGTAATTTTAGACATTAGACAATAGCCTCCTATTGGATGATTGCTGACTCCTTTAGTATAAGGAGAACAACTGCAAATGAATATGGAAGGAACGAAGCATTATATGGAGAAATGTTGCATCATTTAGTATGCTTAGAGAAGTCAGCTTATTGGAGGTGCATGGATGGAAACGCATCATCGTATAACCATGAGTATTAATACAGCTCCGCTGAAAGGCGAAATGTCGGTCTTGTTCAGCGGAATCGGCGAACCGGTCGCGGGCCATTTTATAGGACCGGCTGTTCATGATTATTATTTAATTCACATTGTACTGGATGGGGAAGGCACATTTGAAACGCTGGGGAAGACGTACTCTTGCAGCGCGGGGGATGCCTTCATCATTTTTCCGGATATTCTGGTCAAATACGAGGCAAGCCTGCACAATCCTTGGAAATATACATGGGTAGCCTTCTCGGGAGATATCGTGGAAGCTTCTCTTAGTTCGATTGGGATCACGCCAGACCTTTCTGTTATACGTGGATTCTCGCTGCCGACGATTTATCGGATGTTTCGGAAAATACGCAAAGGTATGGAGAAAACGAATGCCCCAGCGCTTGGCAATATGGAAGC
>NZ_JBFTSN010000547.1:0-3715 GCF_056400045.1 Paenibacillus sp. 01L418 | reverse complement strand
GTTGAGCAGTTATGAGCGACATGAGGGATGTATACGAAATATTTACTTATTTGCTTGTTATCATATTTAGCAGCATTATTATGGTGGCGTGGCTGAAACGCAAAGGGAAAAAAAAGAAGCAAGGCTGAAAGCGGGCGACTGATTGATGTATTATGTGAATCGTGAACAAATAGCGGTAAGGTTGAATTCGATTACTGAAATTGCTTCGGCGCTGGACTCGCTTGCCGCTAATTGGCAGGGAACGGTGCTGGAGGGGCTGGCGCAGGAAAGAGCGCTGCATCTGGCTATTGAAACCGTAACAGATGTTGGCAGCTTCTTGATCGACGGGTTTATTTTGCGGGATGCGAGCAGCTATGAGGACATCATCGATATTACTGGCGAGGCAGGCGCGTTTCCGCTTGAAATGCAGGCGACGCTGACGGAGCTGGTGAAGCTTCGGAAGCCGTTAGTGCAGGACTATTATGTTTGGCCGAGAACTGAGCTTCATCCGCTTACGAAGACGCTTACTACTCTGCTGCCTGCCTTTAAGCAATCGATTGATGATTATTTAGAACGCGAGCTGTAGGCGTTTTTGCTATTTGCATGTAAACCATTACGATTGCAGAGCAAGCATAGATTATGACTTTATGATTGTTTTACGCTTGATTTACGAAAAACTAAAAATACGTTACAATGACGCTATCAAGCCTGCAAAGGTGGTGAAGGGTTGAAGCGGATGAAAACGGCAAGTGCATCAGATATAACGGCAGCTTCGCGCGGCGATCATTCCACGCGAGAGCGCATATTGATGCTGCTGAAAACAGGCGGCAGATTGAATGCTGGTTCCTTGTCAAGCGAGCTCGGACTAACGGAAATGGCAATCAGGCGGCATATGTATGCACTAGAGAGCGAAGGCAGCGTGAATATCGTATCGGTGCGGCAAGCCATGGGCAGACCGCTCCATGCGTATGAGCTGACAGCTGAGGCGGATGAGCTTTTCCCAAAAAATTATCATATGCTCGCACTCGACTTGCTGGGCGAGCTCGCTGATGACCCGGATACCGCAGCGCTTATTGACCGGATGTTTGATGGACGCAAGAACAAGCTGCTCGAGCGTTATGAGCCGCGGATGGCGGGCAAGAGCTTGGAGCAAAAGGTGAGTGAGCTCGCAGCGATTCAGAACGCTGGAGGGTATATGGCTGAAGTGGAACCACAAAGCGATGGCAGCTATATGTTGTATGAGTATAATTGTCCGATTGCTCAAGTAGCCGGCAAATATTTGCAAGCTTGCAAATGTGAGCTCTCCTTGTTTAAATCGCTGCTTGACGTGCCTGTTGAACGAACGGAATGTTTGGCGAAGGGCGGCGGCAAGTGCAGCTACCATATCGGTTGATGAAATAAATAGAGGTTGTCTTTGCAAATCGGAGAAGATTTGCTGAGGCAGCCTTTTTTTATTGCCAATGTGGAGAAAGCAGTGATGCTTTATCATTTTTATTTCGGTTGTGTCATGACAAGCCCATGCTGCTTATACTGTCATTACGCAAGTGGGCATTCGTCTAGGAGCATATACGTATGATCCTGCAATTGATAGAGGAGTAGGGATGCAGGCATGGTCATGATGTGGAGCGCAGCGGTAGTTGCTGGAGCATTTGTCATTCTAGTTGGCGGTATACTCATTGCCTTGCGGTCGGCGCTAAGCAGAGTGAAGCAAGTGCAGGCTGAAGCGGAGGTTATGAGGCAGGACCTCAGTAAGTTATCCGCTGAGATTAGCGGGCTTGTGCAGCCGACCGAGGAAGCGATTCGCGCGGTACACCGTCAGCTGCAAGCCATGAGCAAGCTATTTGAAGCGGCAGGGCAGGTCGGCGGAGCAATTGCCCACACGACATCGACGGTTGAGCGGGTAACGTCTATATTATCGGAGTCGGCTGAGCAGCATGCGAAGCGGCACGAGACGAAGCGGCAGGTCGGTGAGGCGCTTGAATGGGCAGAGCTAGGGATGGCGGCATGGCAGCTGTGGCAAACTAGCCGAAAGGCAGCAACGACTGCCGAAGATGAGCATGGACCTGTATTCGAATCGGAATCTTAAGTCAAGGTGCTAAGGTCGAAGAGCACGCTAAACACGAAAGGAGCAAAAACAATGACAACACGTAAACAAACAAAAGGATTTTTTCTCGGCGCATTAGCTGGAGGTGTTGTAGGCTCGATTGCTGCATTGTTGCTAGCACCGAAGCCGGGCAAGGAATTGCGTCAGGATATTTCAACAGGCGCGCAGAAGGTTGGAGAAACGACGGTTAGAGTTGCAGGTCAAGTAGGCGATACGACGGGCCGTATTGCTAAACAGATCAGCGGCCAAGCGATTCAAATTGCCGATCGTACGAAACAAGCGGCAAGCAGCGTTGTAAGCACGGTAAGAGGCCGCAACAAGGGTACAGAAGAAACAGAAGCGGTTAGTGGCGATATTGCATTTACAGAAGAGGGCAATGAGCAAGCAGCAAGCGCAATTGAAGCAGTAGAAGCCGGAGAAACAGAAGCTGCTACAGCAAAGGAACAATAGAGACTTAGCGGTAGATGCAACATACGTAAATTAGACAATGGGTAAAATGGTTCACTCGTATAATACAAAAAAACAAACGGCAGGGAGCGAAGTCTCCTGCCGTTTGTTTTTTTATTCACGAGTATGGATAGGGGTTAGCCAACAATATGGTTGTGAACGTAATTGGATACGGGACGAAGCAAGCTTGCGAGCGGCTCCATATTGTAGTCGTTCATCGATGGTGAAGTTGCGGTAATGGCTTCACCTGGCCCTACTACAGAAATTTCATCATCTAATCGACCGACGAACGCGCCGTCATGAATGATAGCACCTTCACCGATAATGGCGCGATGGAGCGTAACATTTCTTCCAATTCTGGCTCCCGGCATGATGATGCTCTCATAAATTTCGCTGTTTACGCCTATCGTAACGCCTGAGCAAATGATGGAGCGTGTTACTTCTGCTTCCACAGCGCAAGCGGGGTGGAGGATGGAGTCGGTAATTGATGCTTCGGGGCTTAAGTAAGGCTTTTCGCTAGACTGGTTTGTTCCGGATTGAGCTGTCCACTTGGTTGCGCCAAGCTTTAGCTCGCCATCCAGCAGATCCATGTTGGCTTCCCATAGGCTGTTGATTGTGCCGACATCCCGCCAGTAGCCGTTATAAGGATAAGCGATCATATTGGTTTTGGAGGAAAGAAGAGCAGGAATAATATCTTTGCCAAAATCATGAGTTGACGCTTCCGAAGCAGCATCTTCAATGAGTATTTTTTTCAAGTCTGCCCAGCGGAATAAATAAATGCCCATGGAAGCTAAGTTGCTGCGAGGATCCGAAGGTTTCTCATGAAAGGAATTGACCCGAAATTGTTCATCAGTTTCTAAAATACCGAAGCGGCTTGCTTCGCGCCAAGGAACTTGTTTAACGGCGATCGTAACGGCTGCACCGCGATTTTTGTGAAATTCAAGCATAGGCTTGTAGTCCATTTCGTAAATGTGGTCGCCCGAGAGGATTAGTACATGCTCAGGAGCTTTCTCATCGATAAAGTCGATGTTCTGATAAATAGCATCGGCCGTTCCTGCATAGCCCTCTAAACATTTGCTTGAAGAAGGGAGGAAGGCTACTCCGCTATTCGCTTGATCCGTTTGATAGCCGTTCGTGGATTGATTTACATATTTATGAACGCTTTCGGCGCAGTACTGCGTAAGC
>NZ_JBFTSN010000546.1:0-3724 GCF_056400045.1 Paenibacillus sp. 01L418 | reverse complement strand
GGATAGATGGACGTACAAGCAAATTACAGAGAAGTATGGAATACAAGATAAAGATAGAGTTCGTAAATAGGTGTATAAATTTAGGAAAAAAGGAAAGTACGGATTATTGAATAACAGAGGCCGCCGCGAAGAATATAAAGATAAGGATCGTTACAACCAACAACTTCAACGGGAGAATACGGTTTTAAAAAAGTGCTTAGAAATCTGGAAACGGGAGGTGTGAAAGGCAAGTATGCAATTATCGAGGAGTTATCTGATGTTTACCCAGTGACCCTGCTATGTGAATTGCTTGATGTATGGAGAAGCGCGTACTATCGATATCTTAAGCGTAAGCAAGCAGACCCTGATGGTGAGACCAAGCAGTGGATCAAAGCGATTTATCTACAGCGTGAGCGAACGTACGGTTATAGGAGAATCCAAGGTAAGTTAAGTTCTTGTCATTTATGGAATCAATTCTTGTCATCCGACACGGTTGTAAATGAAAATTCAGTAGTTACTAGGTATTAAATCGATTTATATACATATGTACAAAATACGAGTTTTGTGAAGAAGTAGTAATGAAATTAACAGTAATGACTGATCCGTCTTTAACTTGCTGTTACTTCACTTACTCTTGCCTTCATTTTATGTATTTCATTATAATGATAAATTCCATACAACTTCCGCTCCAAATTAAACGGTTTGCTCTTGTGAATTAATACTAATAAAATCTAGAGTTTAATTTCATTAGTAATGCTACAATTCAGCTGTCGTAATTATCCTTAGAGTTAATTTTAGAGTTAATCCTTAAAGTTTATTTTGCTCATCATGAATTGTAATTCTAAACTCATGTAAAGTTTCCATTGTAAAATCTAATTTTTTCCATTTATTTCAATGTTCAATTTTTCAGTCATACCACAATGTTTTTCTATAATACTGCAGCTGCAATTTTCTTAAACGGATTGATCAATGAACTTGCATTGGATCATAAAAAAATCACCAATATGACGCATGTATTGGTAAATAATTTCCTCCTAACAACGAATAATTTTAACTTAATCATCGTTAACCTGCCTGTTAGTGCAACGAGGCTGCCGATCCGTACCGGCAGCCTCGTTCTAGTTGCTTATTGAGCTATAGTGTCGCGTTAGTTCAGCAGATTTTTATTTTTCACTAGATTGTCTGTTTCGTGAATCAGATCATGTAACAGGCTTAGAGCTTTCTCCAAACCGGCCTGCTCTTCTGTCACTAAGGTGAATATCTTGTTTATTCTATGGGAGTAATTGCTTGGGACCATGCTAAAAGTATCGACGATAGCAGCAGCTCCTTTTTCGTTCATCCAGTATGTTTCATTAAGTGCAAACAAAACCTGATTTAAACAAGAGACTGATCTAAAACAACATCCAGCAAAGTAAGATAAATCATTTTTATAGATACCTTTTTTCCCATTCTCTAAGGAGAAATTCGCTTCCCATAAAAATTTTTGAATTACTGCTTTTTGCAAAACGTGCGAGTATGGACTTGTTCTAGACTTCATTTCTCCAATAAGACCTGTTGGATCCCATAAAATCCTACACAACGCGATTTCAGCTAAATATATAGAATTGATAAATCCATGAGGATGTCCCGGTTGATAGTCGATTGTAAGATCCCCTCTGAGACAGTTGTCAATTACTTTTGACACTATATTAAGATCACGGTATATAAAATCGACCGGTTGTTGATGCACTTTCAGCCAACCACCACCATTTATCCATGGCCCCCAGCCACCGATTTCTGTTATTAAATTGACTCTATTATCATCATCCAAGGTGGAAGCTATCCGATCAAGGTGGGAAATGTCTAACCCATTCTTTAGGTTATAATAAATTCCAATATCAATATCTGAGTTGTGGTTTTCAGTCCCCCTAGCTCTTGAACCACCAAGAACCAGAGCCTGCACACCATCGATTTGCTTAAGACAATCAATAATTTTGGAAATAATACTTTGTACATCCATACCTCTCACTCCGTTCGAATATGTCTAAAGCTGCCCGTTATCTTAACGCCTATCAGTACATCTATACAAAAACCTTTATTTTGTGAAGATATACAAGGAGTTGCCGAGATAGCTCCCACATCGTTCGTATAAAACACCAGGGATTTCGCTGCCCTTGCTTAGCCTGGCATATGCCATTTTGACTTCTGACTCATCGTGATAGTTCAAAACAAGACTGCTGCTGCGGTTATACGTAACCGGCTCGAATGAATCGGAAATCATTAACGGTTCTCTCTTGTTGAATCTATGCCTAAAGGGCTTCAACACGTAATCTCGCGGTAAGAACCGAAACCCAACCGAAGGCAACAATTCCAGCGCTCCCCATAATAACGCCGATCCAAGTGCCGATACTTGAGCCTAAAATAATGAGCACTGGCGCAAGGATACAAGATGCAATACAATAGATACTCCAACCACGCTCGCCTTGTGTAGCAAACCGACGTGCAAAAACAATGCTTGCCGCAATTAGACAAATAAAAGCCGTAAAGAAAGCAACGGAATGGAGTGTTGCATGAACGCTCATCGATGTTGGCATTCCGGCAGAGGCACCTGGGGGAAAGCTGAGGCCAGGATCTGGGCGAAACAGACCTGCCAGAATCATGCCAATCCCATAGATTCCAATGAGCAACGAACCCCACTTGCCTCCCATACGCCCTCGCAGCAAACGGCGCACTCCAATCGCTGCACAAACAGCAAGCAATCCTGTCATGAAGAAATTTGCGCTTTGAATCCATCCCAAATCCCCCAACGTAAGGGTACTGATGGCGTGGCGCCTGATATCGAATCCTGTACGTGTAAACGATTGAATAATGGCTGCTATGTAGAATAGCGGTGTGGAAACAACCCCACCCATTAGAAGAAGACGAATCGTCCTCGTATCCTGCTTATTTGTAAACATAATAATCGTATTCCCCTCTCATTGTCCATTTTATAATCTTTTATTCAGTCGTAATTGCAATTGTTGACCGTGAAATGCTCTGACAACAAATTAGCCAACAGCACCTTTCCGGGGGATCTGTGATAGCTGAACGCGCCCGATACTAGAATGTTTGACGGCCCCCGGCCAACTCTATAATAGGCAATCTTGTACAGTCCTTTGAAGTTATTGTGTGCATCGTACGTCTCATTTTCAGTTATTACTGCTTTTATTTTAATATTCATCACTCCCTTCGCGGACGGATATTTGAGCCTCTATTCAGACGACGAACAGATTTTGGCAAACTCGACATACTCGCAAATTTTTTTTATGGCATCGTAAGCACCCGTATGTCTTCTTAGCAATCATTGCGCATGATATTACTGAATCAACCAATGTTTCGATCGCTGATCAGCATCTGAATGGTTAAAAGACGTCCCATCTCCACTTGCACAACGATGATGGAGACGTCTCTGGTTGAATAAATTCAGATGGCTTTATTGTTAATTGCCTATCTCGGGCTGGTAGATGTGAATCGTGACACCTGTGCTTAGTATTTTGGCGTCCATGAGGCGCATAGCAGCCTTCTCGATCCCTTCTCTGAACAGCCGTTGTCCGCGACCTAAGATCACAGGATGGATCCAGAGCCGGTATTCGTCAATGAGATGATGCTTCATCAGCGTTTGTGCAAGATCGCCGCTGCCTACGACCAGCAAGTCTCCGCTTAACTCCTGCTTGAGTTTCGCTGCTTCTTCTGCCGCGTCGCCATGGATGATTGTGGCATTCCACTC
>NZ_JBFTSN010000545.1:0-3729 GCF_056400045.1 Paenibacillus sp. 01L418 | reverse complement strand
CATCGGTTCTAATTCGTACGCCTTACGGCAGTGTACCTTATTTAACGGATTCATTCAGGAAGGTTTTAAGTGACAACGGGTATAAATTGTGGGATTGGAACGTGGACAGCAGCGACTGGTCTATTTCAAGCAAAGATTATATTAAAACGACAATTTCTCAGATACAAAAATTAGAGAAATATGATGTGACCCCTATCGTGCTCATGCATGACCTACCAGAAACAGCAAAGCATTTAACTAAACTTCTTACCAACTTAACAAACGATGGTTATGTACCAAAAAAAATCGAAGCTGACATGGAGCCCTATAACTTTAATTGCTACGATCGCTGTCGACGTGTGAACGTGGAAAGCTAAATAGGTTGCCGATTATATCGGCAACCTGTTCTTTTTTTGATGAACTTCCTCACGCAATTGGCGTCCCATTCGGAACGGGTTGATCAGGCTTTAAAAGAACTACATCACCCTCCGATGGGACTCCACCAATGACAAGCACCTCGGATTTAAAGCCCGCAATACGTCTAACAGGAAAATTCATTACTGCGGCAACTTGACGGCCAATAAGCTGTTCTGGTTCATACCGTTCTGTGATCTGTGCCGATGAATGTTTGACACCAAAATCCCCAAAGTCGATTTCTAATTTTATTGCAGGTTTTCGAGCTTCTGGAAAAGGTTCTGCATGAATAACCGTACCAATACGAATATCTAATTTCATGAAATCCTCAATTGTCACCATATTTGCTGCCCCCAATTAATAAAAAGTCGTGATTAAATACCTTCCAAGTTGAAACTATTTTTCCAGAATACCGAATTCACGTTTGTATGTAAATACCAGACCGCATGGATAGAGATGCCGTGCTCACGACCAGCGGACACATATATCATTTTATCCTTTTTGTAAACATTGAAATACGGCGGCCTTTTGTGAGACAATCATAAGGCACAATTGTTTTAGGAAGGCGTTTACATAGTTTGTGCAGCAACAAATAGAACACTCTTCTATTTGCGATGAATCCATTAAACAAAGCTAACCAATCTCGAAGGAGGACTTAAATCATGAGGACGATGAAGCTTGGAAGCAGTACACTAGAGGTGCCGGTGATTGCAGTCGGTTGCATGCGTATTAATTCGCTGGACAAGACCGGTGCCGAACGTTTTGTTCAGACGGCGCTAGATAAAGGTGCGAATTTCTTTGACCATGCTGATATTTATGGCGGTGGAACTTGTGAGGAAATATTCGCAGATGCTATTCATATGAACGATGAAGTTCGCGAGAAGATTATTTTACAATCAAAATGCGGCATTCGTCCTGGCATGTTCGATTTCTCCAAAGAACATATTTTAGAATCGGTAGATGCAATTTTGAAGCGACTGAGAACGGATTACTTGGACATTCTGCTTTTGCACCGTCCAGATACATTAGTCGAGCCGGAAGAAGTAGCTGAAGCTTTTGATCGCCTTGAAAGCTCTGGTAAAGTACGCCATTTTGGCGTATCCAATCAAACACCAATGCAAATTCAACTTCTGAAGAAATCGGTGAAGCAGCCTCTAGTCGCTAACCAGTTGCAACTAAGCATTACGAACGCGACTATGATTTCGAGCGGATTTAACGTAAATATGGAAAATGATGCTGCTGTGCACCGTGATGGCAGTATCCTCGATTATTGCAGACTGAACGATATTACGATTCAGCCTTGGTCTCCCTTCCAATATGGATTTTTTGAAGGCGTATTCCTTGGGAACGATAAGTTCCCGGAATTGAATAAACAAATCGATGAAATTGCTGAAAAATACAATGTTAGCAATACAACAATTGCTATTGCATGGCTTTTGCGCCACCCTGCGCATATGCAACCGGTTATCGGTACAATGAATCTTGACCGCCTGAACGATTGCTGCAATGCGAGCGAAGTTCATTTGACACGCGAAGAATGGTATGCCATTTATCGTGCTGCCGGAAACATTCTTCCTTAACAGAAGCATAGGGTGAGATATTCCGTCTTGCTACTATAAAACAAGGAAACCTCAAGCCGCTATGGTCAAGACCCCTATTTGTAGACATTGCAAAAAACACCTAGGCAGAAAGCTGACGTCTGTAAGCAACAGGCGTCAGTTTTTTTAGTTTTCTCTGCGGTCGCTCGTTATTATAGAAATGCAAATATTCTTCAATTCTCCTTTGTGCCTCTTCTAAAMTTCGGATATGATAAGGATAGAGTGCTTCCGCTTTTAAATGCGAAAAAAAGCTCTCCATAGAGGCATTGTCATAACAATTGCCTCGGCGGGACATGCTGATTCGGGCGCCAACCTTCAGCAGCATGTCTTGGTAATCGTAGGACGTGTACTGGAATCCTTGATCGCTGTGAACGATCAATCCAGTCACGTCTGTTTCCTTTTTAAACGCTTTCTCAAAGGTTTGAAGAACGAGTTGGTTATCATTACGAAGGCTCATATGAGAAGCAATGAGTTCTCCGTTATACAAATCCTTAATGGCAGATAAATATATCCATGTATCGACTACGCGGTATTGAGTGACATCCGTTACCCACTTTTGTTTAGRCTTATCCGCTTTAAACTCCCGCTGAAGCAGGTTTTCCGCAACGCGTGCTCCTACTGTGGTTTTATAGCTCTGACGTCGCTTCTGACGCATCTTAGAGCGAATCCCCATCTCTTGCATAAGCCTAAGAACTTTCTTGTGATTCACACGTTTTTCATGGTCCTGAAGTAAATGCATTTGAATCTGCCGATATCCATATACGCCATTGTACTTCGTATACACTCGTTTAATTAATGCCTTGAGATCTCCATCGCGATCTATAACTTTGCGCTTCAAGTAGGCGTAGTATCCGCTTCTGGAGACGCCAAACAATTTGCAGAGTTCAGTAAGAGGGTAGGATTCTGCTGCTGCTTCAATGACACKATATTTCGTTTTTGTACCTCCCGCATCCAGATTTCCAAACACTTTTTTAGCATCTGATTATCTCGTTTAAGCTTTTGAACGTATCTATCCTGATCGATGTATTCCTCACGACGTCCTCGCTGATCCAGTAGTCCATATTCACCGAGCTGTCTATATTTCCTCATCCAAATCTTCACACGATTCTTGTCATTAATATTTAGGTGATCCGCTATCTTTTGATACGACCATCCCTCTTCAACATGTAAGCGGATTGCCTCCACTTTCGTTGTATCTTCATAATGCTTAAACTTTTGCCCTTTAACCGCCACAAAAATACACCCCCTAGAATTTCATCGGAATAACCTAGGGGTTTTTCCAATGTCTATTCTAAGGGGTGCACTTCACCTTCACTAAACTATTATTATGTTAGGATTAAACGATAAGATAATTCTTTTATACTTTGAGTATTTATGAAAAGCTATTCCACATTTCATAGAATTTTTATCTATCTTCAAATCAAAATATACTTCCTTTGTAGTATTACTCATCAAAACTATATTATCTACATTAACTAGAATATTCCTATCCAAATCTAAAAATTTATATCCACTAGTATTAAGCACAACAGACCAATATTTCAATGTCCCCATCATATAGTAATTCTCATAAGGAGTATGAACTAAAATCCTTTTTTTATTAGACTCGCTTTCCATGTAATTGACTATATCACAGGATATATTATATATTCCTGACTCCCCATAAGCATCTCGCGTGACTGTTAACTTATGCATATATTATAAGAGTACTATAAATTTTAAGGCGACCCAAGTGTTC
>NZ_JBFTSN010000544.1:0-3736 GCF_056400045.1 Paenibacillus sp. 01L418 | reverse complement strand
ATTGATGGACCCATCAATGCTTCTTCACCTGAACCTGTAACAAATGATTCATTTGGTCGAGCCATTGGCAAAGCAATGGGCCGGCCTCATTGGTTCCCGGTTCCAGCTTTTGTGATGCGAACTTTATTTGGTGAAATGTCCACACTTCTATTAGACGGACAGCGAGCTTTGCCAAGCAGAGCGCTTGAAAACGGGTTTGTGTTCCGCTATCCAACGGTAAATAGTGCAATGGAAGAACTTGTAGGACAAGGTTAGCTTCATTTCTTATTCCGATTTCAGCACATACGCTGGTCCTTGCTCGCCTGCAAGATGGATGACATCTCCTATCGATAGCTTATAGCTTTTATAAGGGATCATCATTTGTCCATTTAGCAGGCTTCCATTCCGGGAACCTAAGTCTTTCGCTTTATATTCACCCTCTAAGATTTCAATTTCCAAATGAAGCCGCGATATACCGCTTGCCCCCTCTGCATAACTTACCTGCTCTCCCGAACGCCCAATTTTAAAGCTTCCTTCTTGTAATTCTATCCTGTTCTCCTGACTCTTCCACCTCCTTTGGAGCCATACTGACGATTCACCTAAACCCTCCAATGACTGATTATTTCCTAGCAATACTGTTGGTTCTGCTATATGAGAAACGGGATTTGCTGCAACAACATGCAGCGAGGCCGCCGACTGAGACTCGAATAATTCGCTCTGATCCTCTGGCGGTTTAATAGCTGGCGCCTCGACAGAATCATCATTTGCATGAGCACGATTAAGCCCTGGAAATAGTCCAGAGTGGAACGATGACTCTTCTATCATTTTTTCCGATTCGTCGTAGTCTGCTTCGTCATTTGTTTTCTTTTTCCAAACTAGCATAACGGCTGCTAATAACAGCAAGGAAATGCCCGAGCTGATCAATAAGCTCTGCCTACCAGCAGCTTCAAAATAAACAAATCGCCAAACACATGCAAGTGCTACGACAATAATTGCTGTTCCGATCCATTTTTTCTTTGTTTCCGGTTCATCGTCTTCCCTATCCAAAGGGTCAGCATACTGTTTTGAAAATAATTCATGATCCTTAAACTCTTCCATTATAGGGGCGGAGTATGAACGCAATGAAGGGTTTGGTATTTGAACCCGCCCTTTTTCATCGCTATTCGTCAACTCAGATCGCTGCTGCCAATCTAATAGTGGATTTTTTTGCGTTGGAGCAGGTTTTGCTGCTTGCTGCATCTCCGGCTTCTCTATTGCCTCGTATCGCTGGTTCGATGAAGATGAAGCTTCCCCTATGAGTTCCAACAGCGTCGCCCGCAGCTCTTCAAGAGGCCATCTCTTGCCGAAATGCTGAAGCACACGCTTTAATCCTTCCCCATCAATGCGGTCTACATAAGAGGTGAAACGCACAATTAACGCCAAGAGATCGCCCGCTCCTTTTGTTTGTTCAGCAGTCCCCTCCATTATTGGAATATAAGCAAGCCGTATATCATGAAGCTTTTCTCCAATAAAAATATATTGTTCATCAAGCAGACAGCCCTCTGGCCGCAGCATATAATGCCTGCATTCGAATAACGCATCCGCAACGCCTAATATTAGCATGTAGTATTGCTCCATCGAGAGCTGCTGTTGCTGCAGCCTGTGCAAAAGCATTCTCATTCCTGAAAGCTTGTATCGGAATGTAACCTTGCTATCCAGCTCGAACCAATCAATAGGCAGCAGATAGGGAATTCGTTCGCTATGAAGCATATGAAGCTCAATTTCATCAAGTTCGCTTCTATACAAGCCACTCTCTCGATCAATAATCATCTCATGCGACTGATCCATAGCAAAATCAATCCGAAAGCTTTTCATTTCTCAAATTCCCCCCTTGTAACATGAAAACTTAGCTGAAAATGGACCATACGGTAACAGCAGCGGGTGCAACCGCCAACATAAACGGAAATTTTTTGCCTGATTCCGCCCATTGCAGCCACTGAAGCTTCCTATACCCTGCCACTGGCACGACAAATGCGGTTACATCAGCAGCCATTCTTTTCCCGAATGCACGATTTACAATGACAAGAAACACGCCAATTGCACCAGCATATAAGATGGCATAAAACATCATCTGCAACACCAACCATACTCCCACCCAAGCTCCCAATGCGCCAAACAGCTTTACGTCGCCAGCACCTATTCCTCGGGCAAGATGAAGCAGCAGCAAAGGAATAAATCCGGTTAAAGCGCCAACTGCTGCAATTGCAGCTCCTTCCAAACCGCTGATAGCAGTATGATAAATAAATGCAGCGGAGAAAAAAGTCACAGTCAGCCAATTCGGTATAATTTGAGCCTTTAAATCCGTATAGAGAGCAATCATTAAAAACACTGCAACAACAGCTATTACAATAAACTCCATGGCGACTCCCCTCCAAGGCGGCTAAGTCTTTCCTTACTTTCTATCGCTGCTCTTCTCAACGACAAAATGCATCGACACTTGATTGTTTTCCTTATTCACCTCTGAAGCTTTAAGCTCCCATGTGCCAGGAGTTGTATTTCCGGATACATGCCAGGTCCATTTGATATAGCCATCTGGATCGGCAACTGCTTCACCAAGATGTTTCGCTTTGCTTGAGCCGCTTTTATAAGTAACACCCAAAGAAATCGCAGCACCCGGCAGCGTTTTCACTGTAACGGCAGCTTTCTTGCCAGGTCGGAGCGGATTTGGCTCAATAGAAACGATTTGTATCGGAATGTTTTCTTGATCATTTTTGTTTTCACCATATCTTGCTGGTGCGGCGTCACTTATCCAAACACGTTCGGAGGCTTGCTCTTTAAGGACAATCGGTTTACCGTAAAAAGGCAGCTTTAACGGAAAGTCATATTCCACCTCGATAGCTAGATTCGGCTCATGCTCTTTATTTAGATCCGGAAGCGATAACCAGCTCAGCCTTATCTTCTGGGGATCAATAATGGCTGCATCAGAAAGTTCACTTATTAACGGCTGAATAACAGATCTGCCTATTTCAGTAGCGGCCATATTTTGAATCGGACGAAAATCTCCTCGCAATGTAGATGAAACCAAAGCTCCTGCGGGTGAAGGCAGCCATTCAGCCGCTTCTGCGGCAATCTCACTCCATGAAGATAAAGGAATATTTCCTTTGGAAGGCAGCGGAACGACGGCTGATGCCTGCTGCCAAGCAAGTTCTACTGGATAGATATGTGCCGCCATTTGCCTTACGGTCTGAGAAGCAGCAGAATGCAGTGCCAACTGTACCGCACATAAACGAATGAGCATGACGAAGACTAGCAGCACAACAATAACCATAGGCATAACTAATGCAGCTTCTACGACTATCGAACCTTGTTCCTGCTTAAGGCGTCGACATTTAATAAGACCAGCCCATCGTTTGTGTCGTTTCATAACGGTTGCCTACAACCTTTCCTTCCAGAAGTCCGACTGCTCCCAGCGTCCGAATTAATCCGGGTATGAACCAAAGCTCCATCGAAACGGCTGCTTCTCCTGTCACTCCGCTCGGGACTGCAGAGAGAATCGTCCCACTGTTTAGTTCGATGGCTGCAATCATCCGGGCCAGACTTGCCCCATCATCGGCACCATGCATCAGTATAAAAAGACGTAAATAATCCGTATATGAAAGCTCTACTTTTATGTATTTGGAAAGTGGGGCAGACCCTCGTTCAGTGAAAGCAAGCATATCCTCGATCGATTTCTCTAATCCATAAATAAGCGCAGCTGATAAGATAAGCAATGGATGGC
>NZ_JBFTSN010000543.1:0-3737 GCF_056400045.1 Paenibacillus sp. 01L418 | reverse complement strand
ACTTAGAGTAATAACTTCAATATACAAGAAGACGCTCAGAATCAATTCTGAGCGTCTTCTATGTTTCTTATATAACCCATAAGATTTGAAAATTTGTCGCTTCTCAAGACACCAGCTATAAATCGTTATTTGTACAAGCTATTAAAGTAATGTTACTACGAAGATAATAAAAGCCCTCATTAGTCTTTACTGTTTCATCGTTGAAACTATTTAATAAGCATAAATCGTCAAACTCCTCGCCAACCCACACTTCCACAAAGTGATTGTTTGCGATACAACTTTGAAATTCGTTTTCATTTTCGATTTTTTTACCTATCAAATTAATCATCCTCTCTTATAAAAACAAAAAAAGAACATACCAAACACAGGAACATAGTCCTTAATTTAGCAGTGCTTCTGCTTTTTAAGTATTTAATTTGGACATATAGTAACACAAAAACCAAAAATATGCTAAATTTCTTTCTGACACTCGGAAAATGTGACAATTTACCTATTTTATGAGAAGATGTGTATTGAGCCCCTGACTTTGCATATGAATGTCTAATTCTTATGGACTCCTTTTGGAGTATACCTAGTTAAAGGTCTATACCTATAATATAACTTGATTATATTGTAACCTGCTAATATCAGGTAATTATCCTTATCTTTCAGGGGCTCACCTATATTTCGACCTGGAGGATAGCTGGCGTGATTAAAACTTCTTTATTCAATGATAGCTTCTCTATTAACAATTTAACGCAAGTATATGAAAATAGAATTTCACTTAAAGCAACTGCTGGGCTAGATAGAATAAATAAAGCATCTTTTAAGCCAATTGAAAATATTGAAATAATTTCACGTAAAGTCCTACTTGGTAAATACAAATTCACTCCATATAAAGAAAAACTTATCTCCAAAGGTAAAGATAAATTTCCACGTGTAATCTCTATTCCTACCATAAGGGATAAAATAACATTAGGTGTATTAAAGGATGTTTTAACCTCAGAATTCAGTGATCTATTAGATTTAAAAATCTCTACTTCTATTGTTCAAGAATTAAAAGAAGCAATTAAATTAGGCACTTATGAATTTTTCATAAAAATAGATATAAAAAGCTTCTACGATTCAATTCCTCATACTATTTTATTAAAGAAAGTTAGGCAAAAAATCAAAAATAAAGAAATACAACAATTACTCGTCAGTGCCTTAGAAAATCCAACTGTGTCAGTCGCATCTAAAGAATATAAAAAGAACGTTAAAGGCGTGCCCCAAGGTATTTCCATCTCGAATATACTAGCAAACATCTATCTTTTAGATATTGATAAAAAATATTCAAAATATAATAATGTAGCATACTTTAGATACGTCGATGATATTTTAATTCTTTGCAAAAAAAACAATCATAAAAGAGTCCTAAACTCTTTGAAAATTGACCTCTGCAAAAAACTTGAATTATCTATGAACGACAAGCAGGACAACGGGCTACTATCTAAAGAATTCGATTATTTAGGCTATAAATATGCACTTATAAGCGCAACAAAATATGGATTTACAATTAAAGAAAAGAACTTGAATAAGCTTAAGGACTCACTCATTAAAATCATATCTGCTTACAGAAACCATAAAAATAGCGAGTTATTTCTTTGGGAACTGAACTTAAGAATTACTGGTTTTATAATTGATAGAAACAAATATGGTTGGCTATATTTTTACTCTCTCCTAGATGACATTTCTATCCTTTATGAATTAGATTGGTTAATTAACAAAATTTGCATTGATTTTGGAGTGAATAAACAGCTCATAGCTAGAGTCAAAAAATTTGTACGAGCTTATCACGAAATTGTAAAAAAGAAAGGAAAATCAGACTATTTACCTAGGCTTTCAAACTTTAACTTAACTCAAAAAAAATCAATGCTTAAAATCATATTCGGTGTCAAACAGGAGTTAATTGAAAAATCAACTGACGAACAAATACATTTCCTCTTCAAAGAAAAAATGAGTATTGCTGTAAAAGAACTAGAGAAAGATGTACAGGAAACCTATTAAGTTTATATGAGGAGATATTTAAAATGAGTTCATATATTGTAGAGGAAATTGAAAAGTTAAAAGACAGGCTTTGGATCACAAAAAAAAGCAGAATGGAATCCGAAGCAAGAATGAGAAAAAATGCTACCATATCAAATGTCTTAGTTTCATATTATACTTTTTTTGTTCTTGGTTTCTCTATTTGGGCATTAATATTAGATGCAAATAGTACTTCTTCGACATATGTGAATGTAGGTGCTGTTATTGCATCTGTTGGATTATTTGGTATTTCATTGTTGATCTCTACTTTTAATTATGTGGAAAAAGCCGCACAATACAAACATTCTTATATTAGTTTAGATGAACTAGAACACCGAATAAATCATTTTTCGCGTTGTCTTAGTAATATTCCTGATAAAGATAAACTCAATGATCTATACGCTCATGAAAAAGAATATAATAATATAATCGCAAGAACAGAAAACCATCAAGATATTGATTACATAAAAATGCTAATTGATAAGAATCACATAAAAGTCACTAATCAAATGAAGTCAAAATATCTACGGCATAAAATATATAAAAAAACTTCTCTACTTTCCGTTTTTCTAATTCCAATTGTTATTGTTATTGTAGTTGGAATTTTATTATACAAATAGTTCCAACTACAACAAACCTAAGAAATTATCATAAATTGATATTTCTATGACTTTTAAAACATCATTATTTATCATTAATTAATGCTAACGCACGTTTACCATAACCATTGATAAATATTGAGTGCTCTTTAGAAACCGTATTTAGCTCGATAAATCTCATAGCAGTTAATCTCACTACAACGTTCCTATATTTTGCTTCTGTCAGGCCACACTTCTCAGAGGCTACTATATGAAGCATAGCTTTGAATTTTGCAGTTGCTCCTTCGTTTGAAAGCAGCTTTAACATATTGATATCTTGAATATCTAGGTTTTCAACAATATTTTGAAAATACTCTTCCATATAGAACCTCCTATTTTTCTGGATCGCGGAGTCGGAGTGCACAGGGGGTATGGAAAAACGAAAAGGTTAAAAAATGTAATAATGATCCCCCCCCTATTGAAATATAAGAAGCCCTCATTATGAAGACTTCCTAGTATCCGATCTCTTTGATAGCTCTCTATATAAAGTAGGTTTGGAAACACCCGTTAGTTCCGATATTTCATTTAAACTATGCTGCTTACTGTCATATAGTTTAATGGCTTGATTGAGTTTCTTTTCATCAGTTCTAGGACGACCACCCTTGCRTCCTCTTGCTCTTGCTGCAGCTAATCCTGCCATTGTACGTTCACTTATAATGTCTCGCTCCAACTCTGCAATAACTGCGAGCATCCGAAACATAGCTTTACCAACGGCGTTTTTTGTATCAATGTTATCTACAATGCTAATAAGTTCAATTCCTCTATTATCTAGCAGTTCACTTATTTCTATCAGCTTCTTGGTTGATCTTGCAAGACGATCTAGCTTGTAGACGACTAAAGAGTCTCCCTCTCTAAGATATTCAATGGCTTTTGCTAATTCAACACGGTCATCTTTTTTCCCTGAAGCTTTTTCCATAAATATTTTAATACATCCGCTTTCATTTAAAGCATCCATTTGCAAATCAAGACTTTGATCAATAGTGCTAACACGTCCATATCCAATTTTCGGCATTAGAATCCCCCCACTTCGTAATCACAGCCCAGACTGTACTCTCA
>NZ_JBFTSN010000542.1:0-3744 GCF_056400045.1 Paenibacillus sp. 01L418 | reverse complement strand
AGGGTACACCGCACATCGGTATTTTTTGCTCGCCGCCGCCCTCTCGGCCTGTCAGCGTAATTTCCAGCTCGCGCGAAGCGGCTATTGCATCATCAAAAAACATTTCATAAAAATCGCCTAATCGAAAAAATAAAAAAGCATCTTTTGCCTCTTCTTTTATAGCTAGGTATTGCAAAATCATTGGAGTATATCCAGCCATTCCGATCCTCCTCAAAAACGTAGGCAGCATGCTGCTCCGTATATGTTCAAATAATTAATATCGTTAATTACATGCGTGCGATAATATAATCCTTTTGCGCCCATGCAGTAAACAGTAGATATTCATTATAACAAGCGGAACAGATGTGCGCCATAAGTGAAACGGGTTGTGGGTGGTTTTGTTTGTTTTGTGGGAGGGGGTTTGGAGGGGGGGGGACGGGGTTTGTGGGGTTTGTGGGGTTTGTGGGGTTAACTGCTGGGAGCTAGTTAAATGAGAGGCTTCATGGGAGCTGTGTTTGCTGATGGTTACCAGTAGCATTGCTTATGTTAGCTGGCTTCGGAGCGAAATGCTAAAAATTTGTGACTGTGTGGAGATGAGGTAACTTGTGAAATGGGAGAAAGGAGTAGGTTTAACGGATACTAGATACGCTATTATGCTCATTTTGATTTTATACACAACACTAACGGACATAGAAGCTCTTATTTAGCTCTGGGAGCTAGTTTACAGCTCCATTTTGTGCAAATAGCGGAATGTGTCTGTTAGATTCAAATAAGTGCACAATTCTTGGAAATAACAGATCCTATGTCCGTTAGGATGTGTGTGGTGACTTTTGCGATGAACTAACGGACATCAGATACGCTATTATGCTCATTTTGGCTGTTTACACATTACGAACGGACATAGAATCCCTTATTTGGCTCCTCGAGCTAGTTTATAGCTCCCTTTTGCTCAAATAGCGGAATGTATGTCCGTAAGATTCAAATTTGCGCCCGATTCTCCAAAATAGCGGATCGTATGTCCGTTAGGTAAAAATCAATGTTATCGAAAGCCGACACATCCGCTCCATACTCTGTTCAATATGGAGCTCAACTCCCCTTTTGCACCTCTTATTGCTGCAACAGTAAATAAAACATAATAAAAGACAAGTGCAGCGTGTGCCGACGAGTTAATTAACACACTCAGAAGCAATAACTCAAGCAATAGCGACTTACAGATGCCATTTCGCAACGCCTATCTTCTTAATGGCAGTCTCCATTTGACACGTATATCTGTGCTTTCATCCCATGTCTTGCCTTTTCTTGCGGCATCAAACAATGGCTCGATGTATGGGGCGAGCTCAGAGTAGCTTGCTGTGGCCGAGATTGTTGAAACGAGGCCATCCAAGCAGTTCGCTAGTTCTGCGCGGTCGCCGGAATAATATGCTGCTACATAACGCTCCTGCAGGGACGGCATGTAGGATAGATTTTGTTCTTCGCGGGCGCATATAAGCGCGAGCGCGAAGGAGGCTTTGGCTGCCGCAGGCGATACAAGCCAGCTCGGCAGCGTGCGGTATTCGAACCCGCCATGCGGCTGCAGACGGAAGTCTCCAAGGGTTCCATACCTTGGACGGCGGGCGCGCCCTGCGGGGTCCTCGACAAGCGCGAGCGGGAATGCCGCGTAGCTGTCCAGCAAGCGGAGCAAGCGACTCGTCAGCGGCGCTCCGCTAAGATGAATGTGCCCGCCGAGCGCAAGCCCCGGCACGGGCATAGCTCCAGCGGCCCAGCGCAGCGCCGGGTCGCTGATGCGATCGGCGGCGCGCAGCAGCAGCCGCCGCACATTCGCGGCAAGCGCGGCCGGGCTATCGGCCGGCTCGGGCCGCAGCTCGGCGACGGGATACAACAGCCGTCGCCCTACGAGCAAGGCGTCGGCACCGGCTGCCCCGCCGACGCCAGCTCCAAAAAACCGTGACGCCGACGCGATCTTCCCTGCTGGCGTCACAAGCACAAACTCCGGATCGGCGCCAATAAGCAGCTGCCGATCCACAGTCTCCGCTCTCGCCGCGGCATGCCACGCGGCGAATCGCCTAAACGAAGCGGCCTCAAGCCTCTTGTCCCTCAGCTTCGGCCAAGCATCACGGACGGCTGTGCGCCCGTCCCCGCCAAGCCACACCTCGGCCTCGCCAATATCGAGGCCAAGTGCATAAAGTGCCGCTACAGCGGTACGCGCCACTCTTCGCAGCGCTGGATCATCAGGCCAACCGCCGCTGATTGACAGCAAAGACTTATACGGCATCACTTTCCCCGATGCATCAATTCGCAGCATTTCGACGGGCTCTAAATGGACGACGCTGATACGGTACAATCGTTCGCTCTGAATCGCAGGACCGCCGCACAAGCCAGCTCGGCGCCAAATGCGCTGTTTCTCCGAATCAAGCAGATTTGTGGCAATGTGACCGTTGACATTAAGAATCCACATCCCTGTGAAACGGCTGCTATCGATTGTGCGGGCGTCTGACCATGCGAGCACAGCATCCCCTGCTCTCACTGCTGACCAGTGCTCGGCATGCAGCGGCTGCCCATTGCGCTCGCCTGAGGTATGCTGCTCGTTGGCATCGTATGTAATTTTCTCCAGCCGATCGTAGCTGCCCCGCCATATCCACGTCGAAGCCATTGCTTTCCCGCCTTTAAACAAGGGATGTATACATCAATTTTCGCTTTTTTTATAATTTCAAAAAAAAAGAGGGCTTTCGCCCTCGAATTTGCCGCTCGCGCAGCATATGATACCTTGACAGCAAAGCTTCCCGGCTTGCTTACAACTCATCGTCCAGCAGATCAGGATCCAAATCCTCATAATCATTATCGCCGAGGCTGAATTCCAAATCCTTGCCGTCCAGGTCGTCGCAACCGCCTGGAAGAACCGCTACACAAACCTTAGTCTCGGCAACTAGCTCTACCGAAAACTCACGCTCTACACGAATCACGACGCCTGAACCGTTCGAAGAAATATTCGCTTCGATACAGTTTGGCTCCTGAACTACCTCGGCTGACACTTCCACTGTAGAAGGCCGATGTTTCGGGTCTACATAGGATAGATTGACATGCTCGACGTAATGCACGGATTCCTTAGCTACGTCTGTTTGCGAGTTTTTGCTGTACGAATACCAAATGTTGATATCGTAAGTACCAATTACCTCAATGCCGTCGCCCGAACGAACCGCTTCATACTGATGGTTGATGATCCATGCTCCCAGAATACTGGTTGGATTATGAGGCGGCGTTACGGTATGGGTTACAGTGGAAAACTTACGACCTTTGCCGCAGACAGCTTTCGTAATTATTTCTCTGTATTGTAGCTGTTTATCTGCAATAGTCATTGATTTAACCTCCTCCATACAATCATTCATTTAAAGTGTATGCAGGACATTCGTCTAGGGTGACTGTTTATTTTCTCGAAATATAAGATTATATAAGTTTTATACTTATAGCGATCCATATAGATCACTGCGGAACGGATGCTAGAGCCGCCTGACGTCGGAAATAGCCGTTACGCTTGAAATATAAGAATACATAAGTGCCACACTTATAACGATGCTTATATTTCTCAGCTAAACGTATGCTGTGCCGAAATGGCTTGCAGAACTGCTTGCGATTGATATGCATGCGATTATAGCTTTTATCTCTACAATCACGCTCGCATATATGCGCAAAACGATAGTTAGGTTTGCCAATGTCGCCACAGCCGTTTACGCTAGAAATTCAAGCGGCTATAGTTTAAAACCTATAAGC
>NZ_JBFTSN010000541.1:0-3745 GCF_056400045.1 Paenibacillus sp. 01L418 | reverse complement strand
ACTTAAACTACTACATGCACCTTGTTCGCATCCAAGCTGCAATCCGCCTTATCCAATCTCATCCGAATATGACCATGAAGGATATCGCGGAACAAGTCGGATACTCGAATGCCGGAACGTTCATCCGGCATTTCAAGAAAATCTCCGGAACGACGCCCACGCAGCATGTCAGGTTACAGCAGGAATAGAAATAAACAGGATACGATACTAGTAAGGAGGCCGTTGCTTTGAACGGCCTCCTTACTGTGTCTATCCGGCACTGCCGGGCCCTTAAGTTTCGAAGGTTATGATCCTGTCTACTCCCGCTCCGAACCGGGTAAAGCGCAATTCTCCCTTCGCGTAATCAATGCTGATGAGATCGAACGCCGTTTCAGTCACCGTACCGACCGTCCTTTCGGGGCTTTCGTCATAATTTCTGTAGCTGACCGCGTTAAGCGTAGATATCATCGGAACATCGTCATGATACAGCACCTGATCGATATGAACGTGTCCGAACAGGCAAGCGACGACGTGTTTACGGTTTGTTTTGATGATTTTCCAAATCTTCTCACCGTTCTCAACCTCTCCGTCGACGTACCCTTTAACCCCACGTTGAATAATAGGCAGATGCGAGAAAATGACAACTTTCCAGTTTTCGCTTTCCGGTACACCGGTAAAATCGAACACCCTATGTTCGAACCAATCGACCTGCCTGTCCGAGAAGGCGTATTCCCATTGCCCGTTTTGCTGCAGCATCCCGTCCGCTTTTATTTTGTAGAGAATATCGATGCTGTTCAACATTGCGATCCTCGTCTTTTTGTCCGGGATATCATAGTAGTAATAGAGGCCGCATTCGTTTCCCTTATCGAATGTTACCGTGCCTTCCAACGGTTTAAGCCAATTCTCGTAAGATTCAATCGGAAAGATCACATGCTCTACGCTTCCGGTTTTTCGATAGAAGTCATGTATGGAATTATCGTCGTGGTTGCCTTTCACCGGTAACAAGGGACACTCCGGTACCCGAAGCGCGTTAAGAATTTCTCTTTGCGATTGCACGACCTCCTCTTTCGGGCCGTTCTCGCTGAAATCTCCGCCGCACACGATCGCATCAAGTGGAAGCAATTGCGCCAATCGCCTAATGGCCGCTGCGGCTTGTAGCTGATTRCCTCCCGGCATATGATGCGGATCCGTATAGAAAAGCAATCGTACGATCGCATCTCCCTGATCTTTTGTTGCCTTTTGGGCCACTACCGAAAGCTCGGAACGGAAATACTCTGGAATTTCTATGTCCTGATTAAGGCGGTTCACTCGACTGCCTCCTTGAACAAGCCTGCGAGAACTTGGCCTGACCAGGTGTTCGGTGCCTCTAAACCGAGCGCTTTTACGACGACAGCAGCAGTATCTTCTATGCGAATCGGCCTCGCCTCGGTAGGGGTGGATACGTTCGGGCCTGCGCAGCCCCAGAAAATTGTCACGTCCTTCGGATGATCGCTGCCGTGATTCAACGGATCCTCGCCGCCCCCGCCATGATCCGCAAGAAATATAATTAGGCTTTCCTCCAACAAGTCCTGTTTCCGAAGAAGATCGAGAATGTTGCCCACCAATTCGTCTGTCTCTTCAATGACTTCCAAGTATAGCGGCGACCCATAACCGAAGTTATGTCCTGCCCCATCGATTCCGTCGAATTGGATGAACATGACCTTGAAGTCCGAATGCTTTTCGGCAAAGTCGGCTACTTCTCGAACCAGATGCTTATCGGCATGGACGTTTGCAATATACGTCGCAACCCCCTCTTCAATAATTCCGTCATTAATAGGCTTCCATGCGCTGAACGAGGCGATTACAGCAGACGGATCTGCTTCCTTGACGAGTCTCATAAAAGAAGGATAAGGTGAATCGGCTGGATACTTGTTCTTCTCGGCTCTTTCGTTCGTCAAGCCATGCAGCTCAGGCTTTACCCCATGAAACATAGATCCCCAACACTCCCCGCTAATGGTCGGAATCACTGTTTGGGCAGCGTAAGTAATAAATCCGCCGTCCAATGCTTGATCGATATTCGGAGTACGTGCTTGATCGATCATATTTCCGGCGCCATCCAAGCCGATAACAATTACTCTCTTCGTTAATTCCTTCACGTTAATCAGCTCCTTTATTTGTTATCCGCTCATTCCAACTACAATAATACCGGCTGTTATCGCGGAAGCTGTCACAAGTCTTCTGAACCCGCTTTTTTCTTTTAGTATCCATATTCCCAGCAAAGTAGCCATGACCGTACCCACTTCCCTAATCGGAGCCAGGTGGGACACCGGTGCTAATTCCATCGCAACGAGGAACAAGAAATAAGAGCCCGGCATCAGGATTGATCCGAGCAGGATCATTCGTTTGTTTCTTTGCCACTCGCCCGTTAACACTTGTACGTTCAGCATCGTTCGACTATTTCCTAGCATAAAACCAAAGTTGGAAACCGAAATCAGAATCAAAGGTGACACGTATTGCAAAGTCATTTTATCAATGAGCACGTAAGAAGTAATACATAACCCTACTCCCACAGCGGTCAATATAGGCTTCATCTGGAAAGGTTGACCTGCTGAGGGGACCCTCTTCCATTCACTTAGTCCCAAGATACCAATAAATATAATACTGACACCAATCCATCCCCATAAAGATAATCGCTCGCCCATAAATATGACGCTAATCAAAGGAATAAGCAGCACTCCCGTACCACGCTGAATCGGATAAACCTGCGACAAATCACCTAACGCGTACACTTTGGATAACATCCATGCATAGGTCGCTTGTGCTGTCATGGACATCAACAATAGAACATAAACCTCCGGCGGATAGCTCCTGCTCACCAATTGTGTCAGTAATAAGGGAATAAGCAGCACATTCGCCGCAATGACAATGAGGGAGAGATAGGCTTGCTTATGCTTACTTTTCTTAGTGAATAGATTCCATAGAGCATTCATTGTGCCTGACACGAGAACCAACGATACAGCGATCCACAACATACCCAAACCTTCTTTGCGATTTATTGCCTAAACAAGATAGCGACGGTCTAATCCGCATTCATGTTTTGAAGCTAAGAAAAACGTTTCCACGCTCTGCCTCGAAACGAATGCACAATGTCAACAACCAGCCTTCTTCGCAAGCGCTGTCGTCGATCGTAATCGCGAGTCCGATCCCAGAATGCTCCTCAAGCGTGTACGAAGCCGGCACCTTTATCCAGTAGTGCTCTGTCATGCCTCTCGCCCCGCACAGCTCGAGCCGCAAGCGGTTATTGTCCCAGCATTCGTCGAGCACGCTAACCGCATCCATGCTAACGTGGCGGGAAGAACCGATTAATTGTGGTCGGTTTTCGGCTTTACTTAACCCGACAATTTGGCAAGCCCCAAGCTCTAATGGATCTAACGCGATTGCTACAGAAAACTTGCCCATATAGCTTTGCTTCCAGAAATCGAATGCATGATATGCGTCACTCGGATCCAATGCCAATGCTTCAAGCTCCAGTTCAACCTCAGTTAGCGGAACAATCGCGAATCGGCCAGCTACGCACCAGCGGCGAAATGGCAGGTCGAAATGAATGGCCCAGAGCGATGCCGTCACATACGATTCCCGCATCCCGTCGTTCAAACCCAATATCGCATACGCATACTCTTCCCTCGTCTGACTAGCATTGTGCTGCGGAAGAAATAAGTCCAATGGAAAAGTCATATCCAATGGGCCGGTTTCACCTGTCATCGTCGGCAGCGAAGGGATGCAGCGC
>NZ_JBFTSN010000540.1:0-3756 GCF_056400045.1 Paenibacillus sp. 01L418 | reverse complement strand
GGCAATGAAATAAGTGAAGATGAAAAGCCTTCGGATAAATCTGTAGGCTCTTTCATGTGTTCGTGATCAAGATTCGTGTGATTCGTGTGGTAGGGGACATATGTAGGAATTTCTACTTCTATTTCTATTTCTACTCATAACAATGCCTTCTCTCGACAAATTCTTTGATAATTCCACTAAATTTTAACATACCAAACAAAGTATGAATACACAATTTGAGCAAAAAATAAGCTGATATTATTGGATTGATGTAGAGTCAGAAATTGAGACTTCATCTAAAGTGTTACATCGTTAGAACCGGARTGAGCAAAAACTAAAAAAAGGGCCCTGATGAAGAGCCAATTCATAAATCAAATCATAAATAAAAATCATGCTATCCGCGTTGTAACAGTAAATAGCCGGATACAGCTGTTGTTCTCTTGCTAACAACTACAATAAAGCCGTTCTTCTTCAAGCATTTTATTGCAGGGATAAGGAGCGAGCCTGAAGTTAGTTTGCTTTCACAAGGTTTAGCACTGCCGATGACACGGGAAGCAGTAATTTTGCGAGCAGAACCGGGGATAAGCGGGTTTCTTGTCCAGGATACTAATACTAAATCAGGTTCTAAAGGAATACCTACAGAAGACATATCTATCACCTCGCTTTCACTAGACTCTATATCAAATGCTGGAGGATGATAGATTGTGACTTAAATGATGCCTTTTTTTGAGATACATTGAAATGATAGATTGATAAGTAGTATAAAATTAAAAGTAAATCAGAAAAAAGAGCCGTCAGGATGTTTTCCTGCGAATTTGCGAATCAGTCACTGTAAACAGGTATTAAAAACGTCAAATTCTTAAGTAAATTAAGTTTAGTTGGTTATGGTAAGCTTTTAAAACGATTACATAATATATTTCGTTCAAGGGAGATAGTACTATATCATTAATTAAATATTGCCTTTTATTTGTTCGACATAGCAAAACGTAAAATCGAAATTTGTTTAGGGTACCTCGCTTGTTAATTTCATTATACAGGTGAAAGAAAGGTGTAAAGAGTGTAGAATATGCTCAATAGATTTCCTCTTTTAAGTGAGGTGAGGAATTACGATGTTAACGATTGAACGTTATTTAACGCTGTACGGGCGGTTTGCGAGTGAGCTTGGAGCTGGGGCAGCGGCGGAGGCATCACTTGAGAAAATAGCTGAGGCGCTGTATTGTACGGAACGAAATGCCAAGCTTGTCCTCCGCAAACTGTCAGAGGAAGGCTTCATCGAGTGGAAGGCAGGAAGAGGCAGGGGCAACCGATCACAGATTACTTTCCGGAAAGACCGGGAGAAGCTGCTTCTGGATCTGTCACGACAATATGCCGAAGACGGTGATTATAATAAGGCTTTTCATCTTCTCCAGAACTTTGGGGAAGGAACGGCGGCCAATGAGAAATTTATGGAGTGGATGAGAGGCAGCTTTGGCTTCCACAAACAGCAGGGGAAACTGGCCGATGTGCTGCGCCTTCCTATTACAAGGACGATCATGACTTTGGATCCGGCAGAATGTATCTTTTCATTTGATGCGCATATCATTCAGCAGATTTGTGACAGACTTGTTGTGCTGGAGGAGAATACGGGCCGGATATTGCCCGGTATCGCCCATGAGTGGGAATGCAATGAGGATGCTACAGTATGGACTTTTCATCTGAGGAAAAGCGTATTATTCCATGACGGAACTGAACTTACTGCAGCTGATGTTGTTTTTACGATAGAACGTCTGAGAAGCGGAAAACTGAATAGCTGGATTATGCGGTCGCTGGACAGAGTCGAAGCCATATCAGAACGGATTGTACGCATTCAATTGCATAAACCCAACTGGTTATTTCTCAAATATGCCTGCTCCGTTGTAATGTCAATATTGCCTTCAGGGCTGCTGGGGCAAAGCGAAGAGATGTWCTGGAAGCGTCCCATTGGCACAGGCCCTTTCCAGATTGAAGAGTGGAACAGTGGAAGGCTGCTGCTTGAAGCAAATGTACAATATTTTCAATCACGTCCTCATTTGGACCAGGTCGAAATCGTACATGTACCGCAGCATGAAGCTCTTAAGGCCAATGTGGCAAGTTGGAAGCAGCTGATCTGTGATCCGAAGCAGCAGGCTGTGATGGAAGAGGACGGCTGGATCAAGCTTGAATCCAAGAATGTCTGTACGAGTATGCTGAGCTTTAACATGCAGAGAGCAGGGCTTCAGCAGTCGCAGATGTTCCGCACTATTTTAGATCAGCTGCTTGACCGGAATCGAATGATTCGCGAACTTGGAGGCTACCGGTATATGCCGGCCAAAGGTTTTTTCCCTAAATCAGAACCTTTTGAAGGAATAAGGGAAACAGGTTGTGATGAGGAGCTGCGCAAGCAGATTATCCGATACGGATTCGATCAATCGCCGATTACGTTATGTTCGCATACGAGTAATGAGGCTGATGCCCGATGGATTCAGAAGCAGTGTACCGACTATGGCATTAAGATGCAAGTTCGTGTTGAGTCACCGGAGAAWGTGCTGGACGAGGTTGATATGACGCTGTATTCGCTCGTATTTCCTGAGGATGAGGTTAGTTTGATCGAGAGCTGTGAACAGGAAGACAGCTTCTTGAAGAGACTGATGGCGCCAGAGCTGTCGGTTTGGACACTTGATCGATTTGATGAAGCGCTTGCTTGCAGGAATTCGCCAGACCGAATGGCTATTTACACAGAAATTGAAGAGAGAATTCGAGAGGAGTACCAGGTCTTATTCTTGCTTCATAGTAAATTTTATACCGACTACCATCCTTCTTTAAAAGGAGTTCGGATCAATTCGCTCGGCTGGATTGATTTCAAACACATTTGGCGTGCCTAACAATTGGTTCCTCTTTTTACATCTTTAAAATAAATAATGAGATTTAGAAAATCCCCCTCGAAAGCTATTCAGAGGAGGATTTATTTCATTGCTTGGATCTAATTAACTAAAGGACTCAGCAGCCTTTATAAAAGTTTCTTGCTTATATTCTACTGGTCTTTCTTGAATACTTTAAAAATTATAAAATGTTAAAAGTTCATTGAACAATTCGAGTACTGCTTAAGGGGAATCGCGCGAATTATTCGCCGTTAGACCCATTATGGTGAGCCTTACCCTAAATAAGAAAAAAAGCATTTCCTGGATATTTCATTATTTTAAAAATCCTTGTATCTTTTTTTTAATTGGGTTTTCTTATTTTGAGAGGCGTATCGATATGACAAGGGGGATGGTGCTGAAGGATCTGCAGATATAACTAAACGGAATTGATAATACACAGTTGGTCGAGACCCTAATTTGTAGTCAATGAAAAGCCATAGGCAGAGAGCTAAAACCGACAGGATTTCGACAACTGGTTGCGATTCTTGTCTCACAAACAGGGAGAAGTCTCCATAATAGTAGGGAGGCTTTTTTCCTGTTTTTGCATGTGCTTTGGATTTTCGATATCGTTATAAATGATGGCGTTTATTACATTTGTGCAAAGTCTTCTGGCTGCATAGCATCCCATTCATCGCTTCGATATGCTTTACCATTATATCTTACATAATACAGCATATTCAGGTTTTTAATTTCTTGTTTTAATACTTTCTTATCAAATGGTCCATTTCCGAAAATTTCATTTAAATCTTCATTCAATAAATTCAAAATTTCATCCGGCATCATGGCGTTACTGTTATCGATAAGCTCTACCCCTGAGTACTCCAAGTTCATTTTAATTTTAAACCCCGAACTGACAATCCCT
>NZ_JBFTSN010000539.1:0-3794 GCF_056400045.1 Paenibacillus sp. 01L418 | reverse complement strand
CACTCTGCTGATGTTTGATCCATTTGAGCCACTCATTATGATTAGAAGCAGAGAAAGCCCCTGTCATAATTGCGTATTCGCCAGTTTCTTCGGTGTTCCATGCAAGCGTATCCAACAAATGGCGGCCTAATGTCTCTGTATCGACCATGTTGACAAAAAAATCTCTGCCTTCTGGATTCGTATCTGCATCCCATGTAATGACCTTGATCCCCTTGCTTTTGGCTTCTAAAATGATGGGCAGCAGCTTTTCTGGATCGTTTGCAGAAACTGCAATCGCATCTACCGACAAATTGATAAGATGTCTAATCACATTAATCTGCTTTGATGCATCAGCGATTGGAGGCCCTTCATAAATGACGTTAACGTCTAAATCATTAGCTGCTTCCATCGCACCTTCTTCAGCAACATTAAAATAAGAAATCCCCATCACTTTTGGTACGATGCCGATGGTGTACTTTCGATGATCTTCCTGTTTCTCTGAGGTTGAATTCGATTTAATGGAATGGATCACGTCATAATCACTTTTTGAGTAACGCCCCTGACATGCGGTTGCAGTAAAAATTAATAACAGGATAACAATCATTTTCCTGAACATGCCTTCACCCTTTTCCATTAACCGTTTGCAATAGTTTCATTAAATGATGACAAAAAATTCGTTGTTGCTTAACAACTGCCTTACCATTGAAAGCGTTTACTTAAATCATTTGAATTCTTCTTTATATTGACGCCACCCCTCGCTGGAATTCATAGCTACTCTATTCTACATTCAGCTTAGCTATCCTCCCATTATGTAAAATTGATAAAAGTTAAATGCAATGTTGACTCCTACACTGAAATTGATTTGTACATTGCTCACATGAACGAAACATATCGGACACATTTAGCAAGGAAATGACTACTTCGAGCTATTATTTTCAGGCACCATTTCCTTTTATAATGATAGGACTAACGAAATAGATTCAGAAAGGAGAAATGAAACATGCTTTATTGGATTATTTTAGGAGGCTTATTTCTGTCAGGCGGCTTATATCTCATGCTGAATGGAGCAAAACTTGTTCAAKAAGACAACGTAATTCAGGATAAGATGGCGAAATCATATGTATCAACACCTCATGAGGATGTCATTTCGTAAGCATACATCACATTTGAAGCTGCAACAAAAAACTTAATAAAAAACAATTGGATCATACGGTGACCGCTCCTCTGCTGGTTGGTGCGAAGCAGCCCATTAAAAATCTTTATCGTTTGGGCGAGAAAATGGTCATCCAATTATCTTGAAGAATATAACTAAACACTCGAAAGAAAAAATGTGTTCAGAAAAGCTACGTTAAGAGATGGAAAAAGGTCTACTCTATAAGTCACTTTGACTTGTAGAGTAGACCCTTGTTTTCTATGTTATAGGCTGAGTCTATAGATTAACGGTTCTTTGGCATTTATTTATGTTCAGCCAGCCATGCAGCCAAACTTTGAATCTGTTCCGTCGTTAAGCTGCTCTCGAACTTTGGCATACCCTTACGACCATTGGAAACAACATCCACTATTTCCTCTTCTGTCAGCTTGACCCCGACCTGCTGCAAATTAGGGCCGGCTCTTCCCTGCAGCTCCGTGCCGTGACAAGAAATACACCTTTTCTTATAAAGTGCCACCGCCTCGCTGCTCTCTGTACCTTCACCGCTGTTGTCCTTATTTGGCACTTCTACTGTTGTTCCTCCGCCGCAAGCAGACAATAACAAAACCAACACAACCGCAACACCTACTGAATACTTTTTTAAACTACCCATTTTAGGTTTAGCTCCTCTCATTTTTGTCGTGGTAACATTACATTTTGATAAAATCCCCTTCACAGGTTTATCTGCCGAGTTGGGCTCGGTGATTCACATGAAGGTGGTACTAGTGAGCTTTGATAGCTTTTAAAAATCTACAAAAGCTTCAAATCATTTAAAAACTTCAAAACCACCTAAAGCTCCTAGAACTCCTAGAGTTCCTAAAGCTCCTAGAGCTCCTAGAGCTTCAAATGCTTCAAATGCTTCAAAAGCATCAAAAAGCATCGATTGCCTTAATATCATTTTCTTTTATACTTGCTTGCTTACGCATGACTCGATAGAGCTATTGGTGGATAAAGTCATATCTTTGTAATAAAGTTTACGATAAATAGCCACATTGAAGCATTTTCCTTGTCCTCTTTCTACTCCTAAAAGCAATAACTACTTTATACCGACTTGCCCTTGGTCTACTTCGTTTATGAATAGATACAATCTCAACTAAGAAAATAACATTACCGATACTTATTCAGAAAAATACGAAGAAAAGAAGCGTTAGTCGAAAAAGAAAATCCATTCTTAATCCCTAAACATTGGCTTAAAAAGGTCAGATGTACGCTGAAGATGCGCTTATTATCTCTCGTAAGACAATAATTAGCTCATTACGCTTTCACTTTTCTCGTTTTATACAGTAAAAGGCTGTCTCAAAAGTAGATTTATCTACGTTTGAGGCAGCCCCTATTTAACGTTGCCTTGTATTGAAGMAATATTTTTACTTTTTAAACTCATTATGTATCGTAGTTTATCCAAATTCACGTAAACTGCTTACAATTTAGACCTTCAAAACCTTTGTTCGCAGCAAACATCATTTTAGATAAATCGCTTACGAACCTAGCAGCTCTTATTTAGACCTTTTTTAATGAATAAAAATTTTTACGAACCCCACAAACCTTATTTCATGTAAAATAACGCATTACACCCTATACAGCATGAAATAACGACGTTACGGTTCGTTAAAACTTTAGAAGAGTAATTTTCTGCATAATAAGGTTGATACAGTTCGTTAGCGAATTGGGCATCGGATGATATGCGCTGACGGTGAGGCAAATGATTAAACACAAAGCTTTTTCAGGCAAATGAATGATAACTTGAGATTTCAATTTTTCATGCATCTTGGCTTTCTAAGTAGTAAACTACGACAAGTAGATTCCTMTTTCCCTATACGCAACAGGTCAAGTTCGCTTGCACACAGAACCTCCAGCGAAGGATTCATCCGTCATATGAACCAACACATATCTTTCCTCAAAAGTTTTAGCATATGTCGATAACGTCCATATATGATGCGGTGAGTAATTCAATCATACCTAGCCTCACTGAAACATCGTAATGGGATCGCAGTTTCTTGAATCAAGCACTAGTAGCGTCAAGTGCTCCTCTCGTATTTCAGCTTGTAC
The DNA here is from genome assembly GCF_056400045.1 of Paenibacillus sp. 01L418. Classification (NCBI taxonomy): domain Bacteria; kingdom Bacillati; phylum Bacillota; class Bacilli; order Caryophanales; family Paenibacillaceae; genus Paenibacillus; species Paenibacillus sp. 01L418. The sequence goes on along the minus strand of NZ_JBFTSN010000539.1, from coordinate 580 downwards.
ATCTTCTCTAACAGCTAAGCCGATCCGAAACACTAGACGATGAAATAAGATAAAGTTACACCAATAACTAAAACGAGAAGTGTAACTATATATTCTTTTGAACCTTCGAGAAACTTCCAATCTACAAATGATTGAAAGCCCGCAACGATAAAAATTAACACCATACAAAACTATTTCATAGCATTTCCTTCTAAATCAATAAAAATAATAATAGCTGTTGCTATGAGTGCTGCGATAATCATTCCCCACATACTCACTTTTTTACCCTTATCTGAAGTTTCTTTTTTTGTGGTTCCAACTATCCATTTTCTTAAAAATAAACTAGCAAAAACGAGTAGTATGCCTACTAACCCAATTTGACCACCCATTAAATCACTCCCTTGCACTCAATCCCATACTTCCGACCACTTGAGCCTGCAAAATGACCTTCGCTACTGATTTATCCTAAAATATTCTCATCGTAAACATTCAACATATAAATTCTTAGACGAAATATCTTTCCCATTATCTTATTATCAAATTTCATATATTTAGCTTCAACAATCATGGTGCTGAATAAATAAAATAATTTCCCTGACAC
>NZ_JBFTSN010000538.1:0-3799 GCF_056400045.1 Paenibacillus sp. 01L418 | reverse complement strand
GAATTAGGCTGGTGTCCAGACTGTAAAGGCCGCGGAACAACTAAAAATATCGAATGTAAAAAATGTATGGGGAAACGTTACAATCAAGAAGTTGAACAATATAAATTTGAGTTATTGGATCAAGCACAGAGTGTATCGGACATCAACGACTTCAGTGTGGAAACAATTTATTCACTAGCAGAAGTTCTAAAGATTAGTGAAGGTAAACAAAACATTTTAAAAAATATAATCAATATGAATATTGGTTACTTAACGTTAAATCGAATTATGGGAACATTGTCAGGTGGAGAAGTAACTCGGCTCTACTTGGCTGAATTTATGGCTACAAGTGAGAATACGGTTATTATTATCGACGAAATTTCCGTAGGTCTTGATCATCAAACGTTATTGAAAATTTTAGCTGAGATTAAACAATTGGGAGTTAAAAATCAAATTTGGCTCATTGACCATTCTGACACGGTGCTGGACACAGCGGATAAGCATTTGTTTTTTGGCCCTGGCAGCGGTAAATACGGCGGAAAAATAGTGGAAGAATCACCACGTCCAAAGCCAATCCACGGGGAACGAAACGAGGCAGCACCAACAGAATATTATCAATTTCTTGATCTTCACTGCCGGAATATTCAAATCAGTGAAATTCAGATTCCTAAAAATAGACTTGTCACATTTACAGGCGAGTCAGGCTGTGGCAAATCCACACTTGTTAATGAGTGCATGTCCAAAGATTTTGTGAAGCGCTATCCGAAAGATAAGCTGGTTATGGTTGGGCAAGATCGAAACCAATCGATCACTAGCCGGTCAACCGTTGCCACTTTTCTAGATATTAAAAAGAAGCTTACAAAATATAGTGATGATATTGATGATATTTTTCAGCGCTCGATTGAAGATATTATTGTTGAGCTGCCAAATGAAGACATCGCTCATAAACGCTTGAGCTTATTGATCAAGCTAGGACTTGGTTATTTGACGTTGGAGAGAAAAACACAATCCTTATCAACGGGTGAATTTCAATGTGTTCATTTAGTTTCTGAGTTGTTTGCGGGCTCCAGAAACCCGAATACGCTATTTATTTTTGACGAGCCATCAAAAGGGTTATCACAAAATATTTTGAATCAATTCATTGATAGTGTGAGGGTCATTCTTCAGGATGAATCCGTCTCTATAATCATGATTGAACATAATTCGTATATGCTGGAAAGCTCTGATTTTATCGTTGATTTTGGCAAAAGACAGCTTGYACCCGTGGAGCATCTTGATGTGGTCAGTCATGATGATTATTACCGGGAACAAAACCATGAAGATAAAGCTGCTCCTTTCCATATTCCTTCAACACTAGATCAAAAAAATGGCGTAAATTATTTAAAAGAAAACCAGATTACCTATTTTAAAAATGCAGAAAACGTTTATAAAGGCGGCATCTTAAAAAGCTTATCATCCATGGCTCGTCTCATTTATGGCGAATATGAATCGGATACCATTGCACCCGTCATCGCCATTGATTTGGAACGCCACTTGTACAGCCAATATACTTTTCTCTACGAAATTGGCGGCTTAATCAACCATATTGTGGCGGCACATCCAACCAATAAAGATACGAATAGCTTCGATTTCTATAATCAAGGCAATCATTGCCCATGCTGCTCGGGCCGCCGTGTAATTGAAAAATTTGATTTTGATATTGTTATTCAGGACAAAACCGCGCCATTCTGGGATGGCTTATTGCATCCAGATGTGATGGATATTTTGAAGTTTTATCAATTCCCAAAAATAAAATTTATTTTTGAAGAGATTAAAAATGAGCTCGGCCAGGATATAAGCAAAAGTTATGCAGAGATGACAGACGCAGAAAAGCATACTTTTTTGTACGGATATTGGGAAAAGTCATTCTATGATAAAGTAGGCAAGGCATCAAGGACTTGGGAAGGCTTTAATCACATCATTGGGATGTATATGGTGGTATCGAAATCGGAGATTAAAGAGCGTATAAAAGAATCCAAAAAATTGATTACTTGCCCAATTTGTCAAGGAACGGTATTAAAGCATCATAAAAAGCTAAAGTTTGGCGAGACGGATATTCGTGAGATTATTCAGCAGCCTCTTGATCAAGTCATTAAAACCGTTGGAAATCTACAGGTTCTAGACAAAATGAAAGCGATTGTCGGGGGCGATATGGTTTTGACGGAAGAGGTTTCTCTATTGCCTAGGGAGACGCAAGCTGCGCTGAAAATGCTTGAACTAGAGGTTGCGAGCTTTTCCCACTACGAAATGGTCTTGCAAAATGTGCTGCCATTCTGGGGCAGTATTAGCAACAGTATCGAATCCATCAGTATTAATAATCGGATCACCGTCTGTGATTTTGCCAATATCACCGAAACGAGAGAAACGATCATTGATAAGTATTTCACTAATGGTAAATACAAAAAACTGACCTATGTCTATGAAGCGTTTGGTTACAAAAAAATTGTCACCTTAATAAATAAAATTAAAGCTAGCCAGCCATGTCCATTCTGTAAAGGGAAAAGAGTAATTTCGGAAGATGGGCTCCATGATGGCGTGTTCAAATTATCGGTACCATGTGTTAGCTGTTATGCAAGTGGCATCAATGATGAAGGGCTTAAGGAAATTGTTGAAGGCATAGACGTGCAAACATGGCTGACCGGCAAAGTAAGTGATGTTGTTAAAGACAGCTCAAATATTGAGGCAGTGGCTGATATTCCAATTTTCAATCGCATTCGTGAGTTGAATAAACAAGAAATGATGGCTGTATATCAGTTTCTTGAGCAAAGCTAGATGTCATTCACTGAAAGAAACTCATTTGCTATCCTAAATTGCAGATGAGTTTTTTTGTTATGCTGAAGGTTGTATAATAACTTTGGGAAATCGTGTATAATGTGGGTATTATTTTAGAAGGGGATGCCATTTATTGAATGCAATTGATTTAGAAACGTCGCTCATACATAAGAAAGAGAATCGTTACTTCGTTCTTGCGCTTATCTTTAGTGTTTTCATTTATTTATGTCTGTTTATTTCTATTATTTTCATTTTCATCCTACCGATTCTTATACTCCTGCCCTTATTCGCTCAAGCGATTATGATGGCAAGCATTCGAACCAATGGCGTTCGGATCACGCCGAGACAATTCCCGGAAGTGTTCGCAATTGCCCAGGCACAGTGTGAGCGGATGGGCTTTACTGTTGTACCTGATCTCTATGTCATGGAGTCGAGCGGGATATTAAATGCGTTTGCTTCGCGCTTTTTTGGCCGCAATATGGTGGTGCTTTATTCCGATTTGTTCGAAATGATTCAGGCGGGTGGGGAAAAAGAGCTCACTTTTGTCATTTCACACGAGCTCGCCCACATCAAACGAAATCATTTGTCGAAGCAGCTGCTCATATTGCCGGCGTTATGGCTTCCATTTCTTGGTGAAGCATACTCGCGGGCTTGCGAATATACATGCGACCGTATGGCTGCTTATTACACCAATGATGCTGAAGCCGCAATGAATGGTTTAACGATATTAGCGATCGGCAAAACGCTCTACAAACGGGTAGACCGTGAGGAATATTTGCTGCAAAGCAGCTATGAGAAAGGTTTATTTGTATGGCTGGCTGAGAAGCTATCGACTCACCCGCCCCTGCCGAAGCGTATCTACGCGATTCAGCAATATGCAGGCATCTCATCGAATATCATTTTTAAGACATCCTCTTCGCGAATAGCACTTATCATCGTTTTGGCTGTTATTCTTGTTCTCGGGGGATCTGTTACGATCGGAGTGACCTTCTCGAAATCGATTGATACC
>NZ_JBFTSN010000537.1:0-3802 GCF_056400045.1 Paenibacillus sp. 01L418 | reverse complement strand
GTTTACTGACGTTTGTTCCAATGTTGCACGCAATTCTGTTGCGAAAATGATGAGTAAATCTGTGAAGGAAAATGCGTCTGCGCTCTCCCCAAAGCATTCAGACGATACCGCCGTAAAATCCGAAGCCGCTTGGGGACAAATTGAGGCTATCGTAAACAGCGATCCCTCATTGAAGAAGGAAGCGGACAAGATCAAAGCGGAATCGTCAGCCTTTTCCCACTAAGTAAAGCAGCAAGCATGCAGAATCGTAGGGACGCAAAGCAGAAATGCGATGCGATCAAACGATTCTTTTTTTCGTTCATTATTAGTGCAATCAGTGAAAAGACATGATAAAGTAGTTACATAGCATGATTTGGTCAATTTGATCACATCTTACTTAGAAATTCATACGCTATTACAACAGATGCTGCAGAGGAGGATCCTGTCATGAAAATCGAACGACTGAGCCAGGATAAGATTCGGATTTTCCTGACGTTCGACGACCTGCTGGAACGGGGGATCCAGAAGGACGACATGTGGCGCGAAATTCCAAAAGTACACGAACTATTCAGTGAAATGATGGATCAAGCATATAGTGAACTTGGATTCGATGCCAGCGGCCCATTAGCGGTCGAAGTGTTTGCCCTCCCCGCTCAAGGTATGGTAGTGATTGTCACCCGTGGCAAAATGAACAGTCATGCAGKCGATAGGCCAACTGAAGATGACGACACGGAAGACGAAATATACGAGATGGAAGTGACGCTTGAGCAAAGCGATATTGTGATGTACTCTTTCCGCGATTTTGAGGATGTCATATCGGTTTGCAAGCAATTGCTAAGCTCTACGCTTACAGAAGACGGACGTTTGTACTCCTATCATGGCAAATATATATTAGCGCTGGAACCTGCTCTTATCGAGGCTTCCAGGCATAACGCTGTTATTGCATTGCTCGCTGAGTATGGTGAAGCAACATCGGTAACCTATGCCATGCTGGAAGAGTACGGTAAAGTGATTATACCCGAAACAGCGGTAAGGGAAATATGTAATCATTTTAGTTTTTAATCAAATGTACACGGATAGAGCATCTGCAGGCTGATTTTGTCTGTACGATGCTCTTCTTGCATGTAGCATGACATAATAATGGAATATACGAAGGAAAAGGCGCTCATATTAGATGTAGACAAAGGCGGTGATTGGAATGAGTGATAAAGAAGCAAACGATGTGTTGCATTCTACTCAGATTGTTATTGAAGAAGCGCTGCGCAGGCTTGGCTATGATCAGGATATGATTGATTTATTGAAGGAGCCCATGAGGCTTCTGACCGTCCGTATTCCAGTTCGGATGGATGATGGCAAAACAAAAGTGTTTACGGGGTATCGAGCACAGCATAATGATGCGGTAGGACCTACAAAAGGCGGTGTGCGTTTTCATCCAGCCGTCACGGAAAACGAGGTTAAGGCTTTGTCCATTTGGATGAGTCTAAAATGTGGAATTGCTGATCTGCCCTATGGCGGTGGTAAAGGCGGCGTTATTTGCGATCCAAGAACGATGTCTYTCCGAGAAATTGAGAATTTAAGCCGAGGGTATGTGCGGGCCATCAGCCAAATCGTAGGACCAAGCAAAGATATTCCTGCGCCTGATGTGATGACTAATTCACAGATCATGGCTTGGATGATGGACGAGTATAGCCGCATTCGTGAATTTGATTCTCCAGGCTTTATAACAGGGAAGCCGCTTGTGCTTGGCGGGTCCAAAGGAAGAGAGACAGCTACAGCCAGAGGGGTCGTTATGATGATCCATGAGGCTTTGAACATGAAAAATATAGACATAAAGGATGCGCGAATCGTCATTCAAGGCTTTGGTAATGCTGGAAGTTATCTTGCCAAATTCATGCATGAGGCCGGTGCGCGCGTGATAGGTATTTCCGATGTGAACGCGGCGTTGTATAATAAAGAAGGACTCGATATCGAATATTTGCTCGATCGTCGAGATTCCTTTGGCAATGTAACGAACTTGTTTACGAACACAATAACGAATGCTGAGCTGCTCGAGCTCGATTGTGATGTGCTTGTGCCTGCGGCAATCGAGAATCAAATAACGGAACAAAATGCCCATCTCATTAAAGCAACCATCGTAGTAGAAGCAGCGAATGGCCCAACGACGCTGGAAGCTACGCGAATCCTGTCGGACAAAGGCATTTTGCTTATTCCGGATGTGCTAGCGAGCAGCGGTGGCGTCATCGTGTCCTATTTTGAATGGGTGCAAAATAATCAAGGCTATTATTGGGATGAACAAGAAGTGGATGATAAGCTGAAGCTTATGATGATAAGGGGCTTCAACCAAGTGTATGAAATACACCGCACCCGTAAGGTCGATATGCGTCTTGCAGCTTATATGGCCGGTGTACGCAAAATGGCTGAAGCTGTACGCTATCGTGGCTGGGTGTAAGAAAGTAGGGGAAGAATGCTGTTGTTTTCCGTTTTGACTGCGGCTGTTGCGCCAGGCGTTTCGCTGCTTACTTATTTATATTTGAGAGATCGTTATGAAGCGGAGCCTATCCACATGGTAGCGAGAATGTTTGTGCTAGGCATTCTTGTCGTTGTACCGATCATGGTTATTCAGCGGGGACTTCAGCTTTGGCTTGGCGATCACTCGCTCATATTTGCCTTTGGCGAATCCGCAGGCGTAGAAGAGTTCGTAAAATGGTTCGTTCTGTATCATGTCATTTACAACCATACCGAATTTGACGAGCCTTATGACGGAATCGTTTATGCATCAGCCATTTCGCTTGGCTTCGCAACCTTAGAAAATGTCTTGTATGCCATTTACTCGCCTGCTACGTTCGGCACGCTTCTCGTGAGGGCGCTGCTTCCCGTTTCTGGCCATGCCTTGTTCGGTATAATGATGGGCTATTATTTAGGGAAAGCGAAGTTTGCTCCAAAAAACAAAACCGTCTATTTCTTAGGCATTTCACTTTTGCTGCCAGTGCTTCTACATGGTACTTACGATTGGATCATGATTACGTTGCGCACAAATTGGATGTATTTTATTATTCCGTTTATGATCGTGCTTTGGATATGGGGCTTGCGCAAAATGAGTCATGCGAATGCACGGTCGCCCTTTCGATTTATGGTCCGTGAAGATGAGATTAAACTGTAGTCGATCCGTCCATACTTACATTATATTGTAATGCCTGAAATGATGGCGTTCGAATAATGGCTGAGGAGGGGCTTATGGAGGCTGCAAGAATAAAGGTAACGATTAGATGCAATCTATGCGGAGAAAAATTTGTGCTTCGCGGACGAAGAGAAAAAGATTCGATTGATACTGGCTTTAAGCAATGTATTTGCAACAATGCAAATGATCTGGAAATTGAAGAGCATAGCGTTTTTTAGGGAAATACATGCAGTAATGACAAATAAATAGATGGATGCATAAAGCTCCCTTGGGCAAACCAAACTAAAACCAGGTTTTGCACAAGAAAGGAGCTTTTGTATTATGTACCGTCGACTCAGTTCAATTCTATTTCCCATTATGACAGTGCTGTTTATCGGCGCTGCCTACTGGGGTTATCAAGAGCAACAAGAGAAAAACGCAGTTTTGATAAAGGCTGAAAACCAATATCAACGAGCGTTCCACGATTTGACTAACCATGTTGAGCAACTGCATCAGCAATTAGGCAACACGCTAGCTGTTAACTCCACCTCACAAGCCTTTCATCGCAAAGGGCTTGTCAATGTATGGCGTTTAACGAGCCAAGCGCAAAATGAGATCAACCAGCTTCCTGTATCAATGCTTCCTTTCAATGAAGCAGAAGACTTC
>NZ_JBFTSN010000536.1:0-3811 GCF_056400045.1 Paenibacillus sp. 01L418 | reverse complement strand
GCCCAAGAGAGTATAGTCAATCTATCCTTGATGATTCCACTCGCAAGGTTGTTTCACTGGTAAAGGCTTACCCATTCGCGTCTGATAAGCAGGGAGCGGTGGTCGTCAATCTTAACGTAAGCTCCATCATCGATTTTATGAATCAATTCAATGGATACGGCGGCACGATTCAACTTCTCGATTGGGAGAAGAAGCCGTTTGAGTCCACTCTGCCTTCTGCCAAGGAAGGCGGTATTTATGCCAGCTCCCCATACACCGGTTGGCAATACTATGCAGACAGCGTGCATGCCAACGAATTTTCCGCCCTCTCATTGTTTTCCAACATGTGGTTTATTATCGTATTTATCATCATCATACTTGCCTTAGTATGGTTTACTTTTATTACGCATGTCTCTTACAAGCCGATCCAGACCATCATGGGTAAAATCGACGGATATGCGGCTCGCAAAAGCCAAGAGCTTGGCATTAAGATGCCCCGAAACGAGTTTAAATTCATCGAAACCGCCATTGATCATTTATTGAAAAAATCGATTGATTATGAGCATCTGCATAAAGAGGATTTGCTGCTCCGTCAACGGAATCTCCTTCAGGAGCTGCTTGTTGGACGATCCATGCTGACCGATCAGGAATGGAAAAAGCAGGCATCGGCACTTGGCTTGCCGCATTCATATGAATACCTTGGCGTCATTGCTCTAGAAATTGACCATTTTGCCGCATTTACCGATAAATATAAAGCCAGTGATCAAAACCTGCTGAAATTTCTTATTGAATCCGCTTTTCGAGAGCTTATGCAGCAGAAGGAATTGCAGATCCAACACGTATGGACAGAGCCTCAGCGAATGGCTTTTGTTGTCCTTTTACAGCAAAGCTCAGAGTCCATTCAAGATAGGCTGGTACAAGTATGCGAGGAATTCCGCAAGTGGATGAACGAGCATTTGGAGTTAACCGTATCTTGCGGAATTGGAGACTTCGTCCATTCGATTCATGATATTGCTGCCGCTTACCGCAGCGCTGCTGAGAATGTATCCTATAAAGCTGTTTTTGGCACAAACAGCGTAATTGATAACCGGTTAAGATGTACAAAACAAACAGGAGAGACACTTCTGTGCTTTCAATCCATATTGGAGCTGTCACGCTCTTGCCGGATGGACGACGGGCAATGGGAAATTAAGCTGAGCCGAATTTTTCTTAAGTTGAAAGGCATGTTAATCTCGCGCGCGGATATTGAAGCGTTCATTCATAATCTAATCCGCCAGCTTGAGAAAGATATGGAAGCATTGCCAAGTGATATCGAGACGATATGGAGCAGCGAATACCGAAGCAGGTTCAGGCAAATCGCGCAGCATGCTGAGACGATCGACGAGCTTGAGATTCAGCTTGCGGCTGTTTTGACTGAACTTGCGGGCGATAGGGATAAGAAAAGGCTGAATGGCAAAAATCATACGATCGCCCTCCAAACGAAGGAATACATCGACCAGCATTACACTGATCCGAGCTTGTCTCTCATTCAAGTCAGCGAGAAGCTTGGTCTAAGCGCGAGAAGCGTTAGTCATTTGTTTAAAGAGGAGCTTGGTGAAAATTTTATCGATTATTTGCTAAAGGTAAGATTCGCACATGCGAAGAACATGCTGCTTGAAACAGATGAGCCTATCCAATGGATTGCTGAACAGGTGGGCTACACACACGTCATTTCCTTCCACCGCGCTTTCAAAAAATTGTTTAATCTACCGCCAGGTGAATATCGAACCATTTATCGGTTAAACGAATGAATGGCAACAAATCTGCCGAATTAATCGGCAGATTTTCTTTTTACTTCCGTAAAGGTTAATCGTCGGAAAATGGTAAAGTCCGCGTGAATAGCGGGATTTCCGATTATGTTAAGCCTCTGATTCTTGTTAATATCCGATTTCTTAATCGCGTGTTACATTTGGAACCAAGTCGAAATATTTGCTTCCAATAAGAGTCAGGAGGTCATCCATGCAGATTGCAACGGAACGCCAGAGGAAGGTCAAGGCCGTGCCGCGCGTTCGTATGAAAGCGCTGTACAGGGATTGGCAGTTATACCTGCTGCTGCTTCTGCCCTTGGCGTATTTTATTATTTTTAAGTACACACCAATGCTGGGCGTCGTCATTGCATTTAAGGACTACAACATGTTTCAAGGCATTTTAGCAAGCCCCTGGGTCGGTTTCGAAACGTTCCGGGAAGTATTTCAGATGGATGGTTTTTACAATGCGCTCCGCAACACCTTTCTACTCAATTTCTTGGATCTTGTCGTAAGTTTTCCGATTCCAATCGCACTAGCGATACTGTTAAATGAGCTTCGTATAAAATGGTTCAAAAAAGGCGCACAGACGATTCTTTATTTGCCTCATTTTATATCATGGGTCATCATCGGCGGGATGGCTATTCAGCTGCTGGCGACCAATAACGGTATTGTCAACAATCTGCTGAAGTCTTTAGGGATGAAGGTCATTCCATTCCTTACGGAGCCTGTTTACTGGGTGCTTACATATTTAGGCATAGGTATTTGGCAGAGCGCTGGGTGGGGAACGATCATTTATCTCGCTGCGTTAACGGGAATTAACAAGGATCTTTACGAAGCGGCAGATGTAGATGGTGCAAGCCGAATGCGTAAAATCTGGCATATCACGCTGCCGGGGATCAAGCCGACAATTATCATTCTACTCATTATTAATATTGGACATATGGCCAGCATTGGATTTGATCGGCCGTTTGTACTTAGCAATCCTCTCGTCACCGATGTGTCTGAGGTTATCAGCACGTATGTATACAAAATCGGAATTCAATCCGCACGATATACAATAGCAACGGCTATCGGTCTGTTCCAAGCGGTTGTAGGTCTTATTTTCCTGCTGTCGGCCGATTATATTTCCAGAAAAGTTAATGATCAAGGCATTTGGTAGGAGGGCAGATATGAGAGCGTATGGAAATGACAAAATCGTAGATGCAATGATCATGGTCGTAATCATAACGGCGGGGCTCTTCTGCCTGCTGCCGCTGCTTCATATTTTCGCCTTGTCGTTAAGCGCCAACGGGCCGATTCTATCAGGAAAAGTTACGATACTACCCGTAGAAATCKATTTTTCCGCTTACGAGGCTGTTTTCGGCAATGCAGCGATGATCCATTCCTTACTTTTTACTATTGGACTAGTTGTTTTGTTCACGGCTATATCGATGCTGATGACGATTATGGCAGCCTATCCCTTGACGAAGCCTAACCTAAAGGGAAGAAACTTTTTTCTTCTCCTTATCGTCCTGACGATGTTTTTCAGCGGAGGAATGATACCGGAATATTTACTCGTAAAAAACTTGCATTTGCTTGATTCGATCTGGGCGCTCATTTTGCCGGGGATGGTTAATGCCTTTTATTTGCTCATCATCAAGACCTTTTTCTCCTCCATTCCAGTAGAGCTGGAAGAGTCGGCGCGGATGGACGGAGCCAACCATTTTAAAATTTTGTGGCATGTCATCCTGCCGCTGTCGCTTCCGGTCATGGCCACACTTAGCTTGTTTTACGCAGTGGGCAGGTGGAACGGATTTATGGATGCCTTGTTGTACATTACCAAATCGGAGCTTTATCCACTTCAATTAAAGCTGTACGAAATGGTCATCAACAGCCAAGTTAACGATATGGCGATAGCAGAGGGGCTTAATGCCTCGGTACCGATACCGGAAAGTCTTAAAGCTGCCTCGATCATGTTCGCAACCATTCCCATTTTGCTCGTATATCCGGCGCTTCAGCGTTACTTTATTTCGGGTATGATGATCGGTGCCGTCAAAGGTTGATAG
>NZ_JBFTSN010000535.1:0-3817 GCF_056400045.1 Paenibacillus sp. 01L418 | reverse complement strand
TCTGTATGGAGTCGATACGATATAAATCGCCTATTAAATCGTTTAATAAATCTCGCGATATCCAGCCAAATCCTATGGATAGCAGAAAAACGGATAAACATCCAATCACGATGCTATACAAAAACAAAAGCAGCTTGTCCACGACCTTAATCATGCGTAGCGCCTCCTCCTGCCAAGCCGAATGAAAACCCCCTTGCGCCGAGCGGCATGCCCATTCACGAGGGGGTTGTACGGGATTTAATTAAAACATCTTTATTTATTTAACTCGGTGCAGCACTTCTTCTTCTTCCGGTTTATCAGGCGTCTTGAAATGTACATCGTGAATATGTACGTTCACTTCAACAACGTGGAGTCCCGTCATCATCTCGATAGAACGTTTCACATTACGTTGAATTTCCGAAGCGATCTCCGGAATACGGTTGCCGTACTCAACGATAATGGATACATCTACCGCAGCTTCGCGCTGACCCACTTCAACTTTAACACCTTTGGATAAATTTTTGCGTCCAAGAAGCTCTACGATGCCTCCTGCAAATCCGCCGCTCATTCCAGCGACTCCATCCACTTCAATCGTAGCTAATCCAGCGATAACTTCGATGACTTCAGGTGCAATTTGAATCGTGCCAATGTCCGTTTTCTCATACTCCGCAGCTATCGTACTCATGATGGCTGTACACCTCCTTAAAGTTGCGCGTACTCGGCGTCAAGGCCAAGCAATAAACCGCATCTTGTTAATATACTATAACATTCGGTAAGAAATATGACAAACGATACTACTTGTTCACATCTTTGTCGTATCTTCATTCAGAAGCGTTAATATCGTGCTCCTCAAGAAACTTAATGTCGAAGTTTCCGCTTATGAATTTCGGGTGATTCAGCAGCTTCAAATGGAAAGGAATTGTTGTCCGAATGCCATCAATAGCGAATTCAGACAATGCCCGTTTCATTCTTGCAATGGCTTCTTCGCGGGTTGAGCCCCAAACGATAAGCTTAGCAATCATCGAATCGTAATGCGGTGAAATCGTATAGCCAGGGTAAACTGCGCTATCCACACGTACACCCGCGCCGCCTGGCGGCAAGTAAAAGGGAATCAGGCCAGGAGAAGGCATAAAGTTCCTTTCGGAATCCTCTGCGTTAATCCGGCACTCGATGGACCAGCCAGTAATTTTCAAATCACTTTGTGAGAATGAAAGTGGATTGCCCTCTGCTACAGAAATCATTTCTTTAATTAAATCCACGTTAGTGATCATCTCCGTTACGGGATGCTCAACTTGGATACGCGTATTCATTTCCATAAAGTAGAACTTCTCATCAGGGCCAAGTAGAAACTCTAATGTTCCTGCGCCTGAGTAATTTACAGCTAAAGCAGCGCGAACTGCTGCTTGTCCCATCTTATCCCGCAGTTCAGGAGTAAGAACAGAACAAGGCGCCTCTTCGACGAGCTTCTGGCGTCTGCGCTGCACAGAGCAATCACGTTCGAACAAATGAACAGCATTGCCATGCTTGTCAGCCATAATTTGAATTTCAACGTGCTTCATGCCCGTCAAATATTTTTCCAGATAAACGCCCGCATTTCCGAAAGCCTTTTGAGCTTCCTGTTGTGCAGTCGTAATTTGCGCTACTAGCGTTGTCTCGTCATCCGCAATTCGGATGCCTTTGCCTCCGCCACCCGCTGTTGCTTTAATAATAACGGGATAGCCGATTTCGCGAGCGACACGGATAGCTTCATCCATATTCTCAACAAGACCGTCAGAACCCGGAATGATTGGCACATCAGCCGTTCTCATCGTCAGCTTAGCAACCGCTTTGTCGCCCATCTTATTAATGGCTTCCGGCGATGGCCCGATGAAGGTGATATTGCATGATTCGCATATTTCAGCAAAGTCAGCGTTTTCAGCTAGAAAACCGTAACCTGGATGGATAGCATCACACTCGGTTATTGTAGCTACGCTCATAATATTCGTTAAGTTTAAATAGCTGTCTTTAGATGCCGTGGGCCCGATACAATAGGCTTCATCGGCTAACCGTACATGAAGCGAATCACGATCCGCTTCGGAATACACGGCAACAGTGCTAATACCTAATTCGCGGCAAGCGCGAATGATACGTACAGCAATCTCACCGCGGTTTGCAATTAATATTTTGTGAAATTTCACGTAGGAACCCCTTTCAAACGACAGTTTCCCTGTTCGGACGTCAACTCACTACATTATTCAGGCTTTACAAGGAATAGTGGCTGGCCGTACTCAACGAGCTGACCATTAGAAACCAAAATTTCCACGATTTCGCCTTTAACTTCTGCTTCAAGTTCATTCATCAGCTTCATAGCTTCCAATATACATACGACGCTCTTATCATTTACGCGATCGCCTACTTTTACGAAAGCTCCCGCTTCCGGAGTCGGAGAACTATAGAACGTTCCTACCATTGGAGATACGATTTGATGCAAATGATCCGTTGAAGGACGAGCTGGTGCCGTTTCTTGTACGGCTTGAGTCTGCGCTGCTGGAGCGGCTGGCTGAGCTTGTAATGGTGCAGGCGCGTATGTATGCGTAATTGGGGCCGCTTGCACATTCACCACTTCTGTTTTGCCAGGCTTGCGGATGAGCAGGCGAGTCCCTTCGTTTTCAATTTCCAGCTCATGAACGGAGGTTTGATCAACCAATTTGATCAACTCTTTGATCTCGCTCAATTTGAACATGAATATTTTCACTCCTTAAATTTGCGATAGCAAGATTGCTTCCATAGCTTGTACACCTAAATGGTGTCCATGCCATTATAACCAATTCTTTCACATAACGTTTAACATTATATCATAAACAAGCCTGAACACGAATCATTTTTTGTATATTCGAGCATGACAGCCAAAAAAAAGGTCTTGCCCCCTCCAGCTAATATGCCGAAGGGACAAGGCCTTTTCTTGATGGTAGAGCTATTGAGGCTGCTTAACCGCTACATATTGTACGGATACTTGATCAGCATCGACATCAAGCGTGCTCATGACCAGTTTAATAATGTCTGCAGCTTGCTTTTTCTCAAGCTTATCGCTTGAAACCACTACATTGTATTTATCGCTTTGCTCGTCGATAACTACATTTTCGTATTGTTTCAGCAGCTCTGCTTCAATGCCTGTGAGTTTCGTGTGCTTCTCCTCCAGCATGTCAAGCTCAGCTATTGCAGCTGATGCTTCCTCCGGCTTTTTAAGCGTATCATTAACTGCTGCCATCACCCGATTATCTACCTCATTGTATTTCATTTCCCGTTTAGCAAGCAGTTCACTAAATACGCCGCCTGCTGCTAATCCTTGCGCATCAATCTGTTTCAAAGTTTCTTTATCAGCTTCGCTCAAAACCGCTCCATCAACTGGCTTCTCTACCTCGTTTACAACGATGCCATTGCCGCTTGTTGCAGCTTCTGTCGCATTTTGCGCCGCTTGCTCTGTTTGCGAGCCATCCGTCAACACATCAGGCGTATCCACATCTTGCGTGAATAAATAATACGCTGATAATACCACCATTAAACTGAGCATTGATACAAGCCATACCGTTTGTCTTTTCGTGTTCATGAGAACACCCTCCCCATCATTTCAATTTGGTTTTATTGTTTGCTTGGTACAACAGAAATTCGATTAACCGGTACGTTGATGCCCTTCTCCACCGCATTGGTAATGAGACGTCTGACTGTTACGTTTTCAGCACCTTTGGCAACTATGAGAATACCGCGTATGCGCGGGTTAATCGTTTTAGTAATAATTGGCTTTTGGTCCCCGGACACTTCGTACAGTACGACCTGTCCGTCTTTTGTGATTGATGTAATG
>NZ_JBFTSN010000534.1:0-3841 GCF_056400045.1 Paenibacillus sp. 01L418 | reverse complement strand
TACATATATAGATTTATAGATGTATATTACAAAAAAAAAGACCTCCTTTCAGTCTATAGTTTCTTTTGGATGTACTCGGAAAATTCCTGTATTGTCTTTTCGTTTCGACGATAGTACGTCCACTTCCCAATTCGCTCAGATTCCAACAAACCAGCTTTTTGCATCGTCAACAAATAACTCGAAATAACAGACTGTGCAAGACCTGCTTTAGCCTGAATATCTCCCACGCATACACCAATTTGAAAATTGAGATTTTGTTGTAGATAAGGTTTTTCATCAAAGAATTCCTCTGGATTCTTTAACCATAGCATAATTTGACTACGCGTCTCGTTAGACAAAGCTTTATAAATCTGTAATGGTTCCATACAGATTATTATATCTATTTTTATAGATTTGTAAATATAAAATGTGCTGTTTTCTCCAATATCTTTTGACAAGAACTTGAAAAATCTATTGCCTGTACCGACTTTTGTTGGAGAAATCTGCCCGTTAGTTCAATAAAAAGAGCAGGCATCGCAGCGCCTGCTCATCATTTGTGTTATTCCACTATCGTTCTCCGATAGCTTAATGACTATTTCACGCTTCTTGTGCTACCCTGAACATATGCCCATTAACATCTCGAAATGTGAACTCTCTTACGCCCCAGGGTTTTTGTTCAATATCTTGCACAATGTCTAGTGCTTTACTTTTATACAATGTATAAATTTCATCTATATTTTGTACAAAGAGATAAGAGTGAGCTCTATAAGTTGTGAACGATTCCTGTACATCCAGATGAAATTCAATATCACCACATTGGATTGCGGCATAGCCATTGTCATCCCATATCCAAGCCACCTTAAACCCAAGCACATCTAGGTAAAATGCAAGGGATTCATCCATATTACGTACGGGTAAAATCGGAACTTGACATTGAATGTTTAGCATAAAAAATACCTCCCCCCAGCTGGTTCATCAATAACAAAGAATATATTCGTTGAGTCTTTATAATTTCCTCTATTCTCATTGTTCAGTTCTCCTGCCCGTTAGCGTAATGAAAAAATGGAGCAGCTGCCGCAGCARACTACTCCATGTTTGTTCAACTATCGTCTCCCGTTAGCTAACGGTTAACGTTAGTTCAGCGAGTAGCAGTTCTACGTTTCCAGCGCGTAAGGGTATTTGAGTCTTATCAAAAAGGCTTATGTAGTGACAATGTACTGAGAAAAAATTCTGTATATAAAGGGGGGCGACCCCCCCTTGGCCCCCTCTGTCCGTAAAATAGAAAACCCGATCGAGTGAGATCGGGTTTTTTGTCTCATGGTTATGCATAATAGCTTTTAAATGCAGAATTAAGAAGCACTATCTTCTTAACTCAAACAAACTTCCGACTCGTCTTCTTCCCATCACAGCTGAACACAATCTTCTTATCCTCAACAAACGTCTCCAGGTGAACGTTTTTCCCCCAAAGCTGAACGACATGAGGCAGCGTACGCTCCACATACTTCAGATCGAGCTCCATCCCTTCATACTCATGAATAAGATAAAGCTCACCCACACGATTAAAATCCCCATCCTTGACCATCAAACTAGGGAAACCACCGTTTACTTTCGAATAAACAAGCTGATCGCGAATTTTCTCCCACGACTTATCGGTAATTTTCCACTCAGGGCCTTTTTTCTCGAAAATGTACAGATCGAGATCATTAACCAGATCTTTCGTCAGGTAGTTGCGGATGAACGAAATATCGGAATCGAGCTCGCGTACCTCGAACATTTTTTCCCTGCCCTTGCCGGGGACGCGTCCGAAGCGTGCTTGTTCTTCCTTTGTTGGGTTATCGAATCGGCGCTCGATATCCTCGAATATTTTTAGGCCCAGATAATAGGGATTCAAGGTATGCCGGGATGGCTGCACGACAGAAGAGTTTAGCTTAGCGAACTCAATCGTTTCATCGCTAGTCAGATCAAGCTCGCGTATGATCCGCTGATGCCAATACGAAGCCCAGCCTTCGTTCATAATCTTAGTCTCGATTTGCGGCCAGAAATAGAGCATCTCATCGCGAAGCATAGATAGAATATCGCGCTGCCAATCCTCCAGAGTAGGGGAGTACTCCTCAATGAACCAGATGAGATCTTTTTCTGGCCGTGGCGGAAAACGTTTGGCGTCAGCGGCCTGCGATTGAGCGGCTGATGCGGCGGCAGCTGTTCGATCCGGGTCTAGATTCCATAAGTCATCATATGAGGAGGAAGGAATATTCCACTCCGAACGCTCGCTGTCCTTTTGCACCATTTCGATATAACGTTTCTTATCCAATTGATATGGCTTAATGAGCGTCGGATCGACATGCTCTTGAATGGCAAGGATCGCATCGATAAACTTCTCGACCGCCTCCGTGCCATGATCCATTTCATATTGATGAATACGATCCGCTGTAGCAGACATGCTCTCGACCATATTGCGATTGGTTACACCAAAGCGAGCGTTGTTTTTGAAAAAATCACAGTGAGCGAGCACATGGGCGACGATGAGTTTATTTTGAATTAGAGAATTGCCCTCTAGAAGAAACGCATAGCAGGGGTTGGAGTTAATGACGAGCTCATAAATTTTGCTTAAGCYGAAGTCGTATTGGAGCTTCATTTTGTTGAACGTTTTTCCAAAGCTCCAGTGGCTAAACCTTGTCGGCATACCGTACGCGCCAAAGGTATAAATAATTTCTGCCGGGCAAATCTCATAGCGCATTTGATAAAAGTCTAAACCAAAGCCGGTAGCTATTTCTGTTATTTCATCAATGGATCGCTCCAGTGCACGAATTTCATCCTGTCTCATCCGTCATCCCTCCGCATGCGAAAATACGATTCATACCATGTGTATGAGCGGGTGGTCAAGGTTATGACGAAGTGTGCAGGATGGACTCAGCGTATGTGGCGATCAAAAAAAGAAAAAACCTTGGACATCTGCCTTTTCGAGTAAATACTCAAAGTGGAATCAGACGATCTCAAAGTTTTTTTTCATTTTGCTTATTGTCGTACATCGCTAGGTCAGCGTTGCTTATCAATTCTTTTAGCGTGCTAGCCGTGCCGTGCGTTGAACTAATGCCTATGCTAGCGGAAATATGAATGATATGACCATTGATTGTGAATGGCTCGTCAATCGATTTTTTTATTTTACTGGCTACAAAATCGATATCTTGGTTGTCCACCAAATGCTGAAAGCAAATAACGAATTCGTCTCCACCGTATCTAACGAGGATGTCGGTTTTTCTGACGTCTTGTTTCAGTCTCTTAGAAATTTGAAGCAGCAGCAAATCACCAAAGTCATGACCGAACGAATCATTAACCTCTTTAAAATCATCGATGTCGATGAACATCACACTAAACTGCTTGTCCGAGCCAGCATGATCCAAATGAGATAAATAACGTCGATTGTAAAGACCGGTCAAGCTGTCCGTAACACTTGCGTTTTCTAAATCCAATATATATCCGAAAAAAGCGGCCATCGAATGGAGAAATCCGAGCTGCCTTTCATCTAGATGAATCGGTTCTTTATTTATGGCGCATAGGGTACCAACTGCTGTCTGGTCAGCTGTTCTTACAGCGATTCCGACCAAAGCTTGTGCTCCAAGTTGCTGGGTAATAGGTAAAGAGGCTGTACGCGGATCATCAAGTGTATTGGTGATGTTAAGAATGGAACAATCCTGCTCTAAAACAAGATTGCAATAACTTTGCAGCAAATGTAACGGTAAGCTATTGGTTCCTTCATTTTCATGACGGTTGAGCGCTCTTATGATTCTGCTTCCATTATGATCAATTGTAGCTATCAATAAAGTGTCAACCTGTAGAAAGTGCTTCAAGGTGTCAATAATAT
>NZ_JBFTSN010000533.1:0-3843 GCF_056400045.1 Paenibacillus sp. 01L418 | reverse complement strand
GCATCATTTATTGGAATGGGTGTCTCTATATTACTGAAAGAGCATTTTATCGAAACGGCATATTTGAAAAATGAGCTGGAGCGTAGTGAAAAGTTGAAGATCGTAAGTCAAATTGCAGCTTCCGTAGCTCACGAGGTGCGAAATCCTCTGACGGTAGTGAAAGGATTTTTACAGCTGTTGAAAGAATCTGTAGATGACAAAAAAAAGGATTACTTGAATATTGCTTTATCTGAATTGGATAGAGCAGAGTATATTATTTCTGATTATTTGAATCTTGCTAAACCGCAAGCAGATCAGTTGGAAGTAATCGAGATTTCCGAATTTCTGGTACATACATTGGAAATTATGAATTCTTATGGGTTAATTCAAAATGTGCAAATCCACTTAAACTGTAATCAAACGGATCTTTATATAAGGGCAGACAAACCGAAACTGACTCAAGTGATATTAAATCTAATTAAAAATGGGGTAGAAGCGATCCCAGATAAAGGTGAAGTGACTGTCAATGCCTATTATTACAAAGAAGAAATTTGTATAGAAATTATTGATACTGGAAAGGGCATATCCAGAGAGGAATTGGAGCAATTAGGTACCGTTTTTTTTACGACAAAGGAAACGGGGACAGGCTTAGGCATTTTGGTAACCTTTCGGATTGTCGAAGCATTAAAGGGTAAAATTGCTTTTCAAAGCGAGCTCGGAATGGGGACGAAGGTATTGCTGAAATTCCCTGCCGTAGAGCAATTGAAATAAGTCTATAAATGAAGAATAGCCCCATTCTCCATAGGAGAATGGGGCTATTCATGTTATTTATTGCGAAGCAGCATCGTCCACAAATCAGAGCTTTCATACCCGAGGCGCCAAGCTGCAACGCCAGCCAAATCGTATGTTTTGGCTATATCGATGCGAGCTTTGACCGTGTTTTCGGTTTCAGCCCAGAATAAATAGGTGAAGCCGTCTTTGGTATACTTATATTTCATCTGTCCAGATTCCGGGTCCATCTCACCTTGAGCGTTCGTATCTGCAATAAGCTTAGGTATTTCCTTCATAAAGATGGCACGGTTGCTGACTAGCTTATTCGTGCTGTCGAGCTTCCATTCACGTACGTAAAAAGGAATGCCTAGCATAAGCTTGTTACGCGGAATGCCATAGCTCAAAAATTGCTTAACGCCTTCTTCTACCCAGTTGAGGCCAGCAACAGAACCAGGTACCTCGCTTCCTTTCCAATGCTCATCATAAGCCATAATGATAATCGTATCGACGACTGCCGATAGAGCGGTATGGTCGTAAGCGGTTCTATCATTCCAGCTTAAGCTGCCGCGTGGCAAATCGATAGATATTTGCATACCTTTGTCATGCACGGCTTTAGCAAGTGCTGTAACAAAGGCGGTATAGGCAGCCCGATCCGTTCCAGCGACCTCTTCGAAATCAAGATTGATGCCTGCAACACCGAGCTGAGTAAGCTTCGCTACAAGCGTCTTAATGAATGCTTGCTGGGCGGTATTGTTCTTTAAAAATTCCGTCGTCATTTTTTTGTTAAATTGATTGTGAACGAGCGGCATTACCTTAATTCCTTGTTCTTTGAAAGTGTCTACGACTACTTGATCTGAAGTGTCGATCATTGAGCCATCCGCAGCGGAGAGCTCAAACCAAGTAGGGGAGTCAATCGACAATCCTTGCGTATTAGCGACATGGCTGATAATCGTTGCGCTTGTAGCGCTGCCATTCCATCCCATATAAACTAGGCTTTTGGTATTGCTGAAAATTTTACGACCTTCGCTCGTTTGAACAGTGCTGTTCGCAAAAGCCTTCGCATACGCAATTGCACCGGTCTTTGTATTAAAGGCTTTTAATTTCTTGTCGCCTTGATAAACGGCTAAATAAGGAATACCGGACCAATATACTTTCTCATTAAAGGTAACCTCTGCATTTGGTGTTTTTTTCGCAAGCTGTACAGCCCCATCTAAGCTAATAGAAGAGCCGACCACGGCACCATTTTGTTTTACTAAATAAGCGGGTACATTCGAATGAACGTTCTTACTCGTTGCTGTATTTAATACCTGACTGCCAGATATGGAATATGAGGCATTCATAGCATCGAGAAGGTAGGAGTAAAGCGGTAACTCTTCTACAGGTGCCCCATCCACAGTAATTTGATAGACAGGTGCAGCAGCGCGCTGCGCTTTAGTTTGTGCAGCTGTTTGGTTTCCCCAAACCCATTTGTTCGTTGTTAAATCGATTACATGGGCATTTCCCCATTTTTTGGCTTCCTGCTTAGCGGCAGCAAGTGTAAGGAAGGACCAATTGTCACGAGTGTTATCGCCTTGATAAAGCTTGAACTTGGTGTAGGATTGATAACTCCAGCCAATGTTTTCAAGATCACGGATATGTACGTTAGTTAGGTTTTTAGCAACAGATAATGCTTGATTGTAAGTGCTAAACTCCCATTTCGGGAGAGTTTGACCGTTCTGATAAACCTTGTAACGAGGGAAGTTATCCCATACCCAAGCACGGTCAGCAATTTTCTCGACATGACTGTAACCGAATTTCCCGGCATAGGAAATCGCTTGACCCTCCGTAGTGAACTCACGGAGCATTTGGTCATTTTGATAAACACGGAATTTTGTCATTTGATTTGCTGCAGCATCTGCAATGCCTGCCGTTGCTGTCATGATTGTTTGGCAAAAGAAAAGTAAAAGCAGTGCTGTACTCATTTTTTTTCTCATAGATTTGTCATATACACTCCTCTCTAGTCTAATGATTAGACGCAGGGAGGACGAGGATGTTGCTGGAAATCTATTAATATTTCTCTAGTAATTATTGGTAGAGCATTTTTTGGCACAAAAAAAAGCATCCGCTAGCTGCATATCCGTAAGATAATGCGAGCTATTGGATGCTTTTTTTAAGTTAATCGGAAATGTCTGCCCAAAATTCTTCATCCGCATCGAGCGTAATGTTGGAGCGGAAAACGCGCCGATTATATTGTGTGAACATATATTGCTCGATAGCCTCGAGGATATTCGCTTCAATGATGTACTGGCTGCGGCCCTTTACCCAAACCTCGGCCGTATACCCATACTCTTCTTCCCATGAGAGCTGCACTTCCACATCGGTAGGGTTAACTCCCCGTCGTTCAGACATATGAAGGCAGATAGCGTTTATAATCTCATCTGTATAGATGCGCACGATTAGTAGGGTCTCCGTTGATCTGGCGGGTTACGCTTGCTGCGCAGATATACGAATGCTACACGTATTAGCATGATGATGGCGAAGATAGCCATTAAATTAATCATTAGACCAAGAATATTACCGAATGCGCCCATGCCCGCGAACAAACCGCCGAACATCAAGCCTGCTAATCCGCCAATCATTAGGCCTTTCATCAACCCGCCGCCGCTAAAAAATCCAGGTTTTGTAGCGCCAGTAGTTGCTCCAGCTTTCTTGCCTGGATTCGATTGATTAACGTTATCCGATTTCTTAGGGTTTTGCGTAACGCTTTGTTTCGGAGATTTCATTCCGCCTCGTGGTTTTGCATCGGCATACTGTCCGAAACCTAGTGTGATGAATAGTGTGAGTGCCAGCATGACCATGAATCCCTTTTTCATCTGTGTTTTCTCCTCCTGATATCTTTAATACATTCTTTACAAACATAGATAATATACGGCTATTAGACATGATGGTTTCATTTATTTCTATAGGATTGGTTTAAATGTATGAAAGTATAAGCGACATATGCTAATATTTTTATTATTAATGAAACGATGAATTCGATTGGAACAAGTAATATGGAGGTTTTTATGATTTCTTTTCCGAAAGCGTATATTGCTTATTTAGTGGAGTTCCATG
>NZ_JBFTSN010000532.1:0-3851 GCF_056400045.1 Paenibacillus sp. 01L418 | reverse complement strand
GCAAAATATACAGCAGTAAAGGCAATGTCGCTTACAAAGCGCTTGAGGATATAGAGCTTCAAGTGGAAGCGGGAGAATTCGTAGGGGTAATGGGGCCCTCTGGCAGCGGAAAAACAACTCTGCTGAATTTATTGTCCACGATCGATCGACCAACCTCTGGTCAAATTGAAATCAACGGCATAAATCCGAGCAAGCTAACGGACAAGAAGCTTGCCTTATTTCGCCGCCGCGAGCTCGGTTTCGTCTTTCAGGATTTTAACTTGCTAGATACATTATCAATCAAGGAAAACATCATTTTGCCGCTCGTAATGGAGGGCATGGCACCGAAGCTAATTGAACAAAAACTGGATTCGCTCGCTGAATTGCTGCAAATCAAACAAATCTTGAATAAGCGGACGTATGAGGTGTCTGGCGGCCAGAAGCAGCGCGCAGCAATCGCCCGTGCTATTATTCATCAGCCTTCGCTCGTGCTTGCAGATGAGTTGACGGGCAATCTCGATTCCAAATCAGCGAAGGATGTTATGGATTCCCTGAAGGACATGAATGAGCGTTTTAAGGCGACCGTATTGATGGTAACGCATGATCCATTCTCTGCGAGCTACTGCCAGCGCATCGTATTCATCAAGGACGGCAAGTTTTTCTCGGAAATTCGCCGCGGCTCAAACAGGCAAGCGTTTTTCCAACAAATACTAGATGCGCTCAGCGTGCTGGGAGGTAATTTCGATGACGTTCCGTTCGCTCGCGCTTAGTAACATTCGGGGCAACTGGCGGTCGTACAGCGCATTTTTCCTGAGCAGCGTCTTTTCCGTTATGATCTTTTATATTTATGCAGCGTTTCTATACCATCCAGAAGTAACGAGCGGCCACATTATGGCAGCATCAAAAATTCGTACAGGCATGGTGTTTTGTGAATATATTATCGTCATATTCTCGTTTTTGTTTGTGCTCTATTCTAATTCAGCATTTCTCAAAACGAGGCAGCAGGAATTTGGTTTGTTCTCCTTATTCGGGATGACAAAAGTTCAGCTTCGAAAGCTTGTTATTTATGAAAATGCAGCCATCGCTGCGCTGGCCATCGCTGTAGGCATCGGTCTTGGCATGCTGTTCAGCAAGGTGTTTTTTATGGCTCTAACGGTGCTTCTTAATTTGCAGGAAGCGATATCTTTTGCGGCTCCAATCAAAGCCATTGGCTTAACGGCAGGCGGTTTTTTTGTTCTGTTCATGCTGATCTCCATTTGGACAGCGCTTCGCATTGGACGAACTGAAATTATTGATTTGCTGAAAGCGGCTCGCAAGCCAAAAGGACAGCTCGTATTCTCGCCTTGGCTGGTTGCTGTGTCTGTCGTTTGCTTATCGGCTGCATATGGCATGGCTTTGGTTATGAACGATGGAAATTTCATGCTCCTAGCCTTGCCAATACTAATTACTGTCGTTATCGGGACGTACTTTCTCTTTACTCAGCTGAGCATTTTGCTGCTCCGCTATATTCAAAAAAGATCATCGATATATTATAAACGGACCAATATGATCGTGTTTGCACAGCTCGGCTATAAGATAAAGGATAATGCGCGTATTTTATTTATTGTATCAATTCTTAGCGCGATCGTTATGACTGCCCTTGGGACGGTATATGTGATGAACATCGGTGCCAAAAAAAATATGATAGAATACTCTCCTTTCTCACTAGCTTATAGTGAAAAAGGCTTGAATACACATGAGGTTATTGACCCAGGTAAGCTTAGACAAGTAGTCAAAGAGGACGGCTACAAAATTGTGCGTGAAGCAAAGGCAGCTGGCGTACTGTTGAATCGCTTTTCGGTTAAATGGGGAGACGAAAAGGCGCATGATTATGATTATGCTGCTTTGGTTATTTCAGCTACCGACTACAACAAGCTAGCAGCATTGACGGGTCAGCCGAGCATTCAGCCTGAGAATGGCAAGCTAACGCTTATAAAGTCCTATTTATCAAAAGGAAGAGAACAAGCAGGTACTGTAAAAGGCAGCATTAACGGTAAGGAAACGGCATTCGATATAAGCGGCTCGGTACAAGCGCATGTAATGAATTATCTCGATAGCAACTATTTTACTTTCGTAATGGATGATTTTTCCTACATGCAGCTGCTAACGAGTGTGCCTGAAGATGAGCTTTATGTGATGTATGGCTATGAATTAAGCAATTGGGAGAAAACAGCAGCTACGGTTGAGAAGCTTAGCAAGCTTGTGCCAGAACAATTTCAATCCCAAACCGATTTTAGCCGTGTAAAAACGCTGCAAGAAATGAATCAAACGGTTTCTTTGACTTTATTTATCGGAATGTTCATTAGTTTGTTATTCTTTATTGCTTCGGGAAGCATGATTTATTTCAAGCTGTTCACCGAGCTGCAGGATGATCAAGCACAGTTTAAGGCTTTAGTTCGCATCGGGATGACCAAGGGCGAGATTCGGAAAATCGTCGTCACACAGGTTGGCATTGTCTTTTTCGTTCCCGTTATCGTTGGCATTTGTCATGCCTTGTTCGCAATGAAAGCACTCGATAACCTGATGGAGTCATCCAATTGGATTTACTCTTTCGTCGTTATCGGCATTTATATCGTGATGCAGACGTTGTACTTCATAACCGCATGCAGCAGCTACATGAAGAGCATGCTTCGCGGGGCTAACGCATAATAAAATTAAAAAAACGGCTTTTTCCTCAGAAAATGAGGAGAAGTCGTTTTTTTATGTTCATATGAACATTTAGAAGCAAGTGAAAGAGCTGATTCTCCGTAAATCTATACCGGTGTAACCCCATGATCTTCCGAACCAACGGAAACCGGAGACAGATGTACGTCCGACAAATACAGGGAAAAACCAGAAACCATGACCATTCTCCATCCATACGTAAGTGTTGCGGAACAAACAGCCGGAAATAGCGCCTGGATCAATTGCAAATGACGAAACAGCTGGCTGCGGCGGCGTGAATTGTGGAGGCGGAGCGGTCGGACCCGACATACCTGGTTGACCTTGTTGTCCTGGTCCCATAGGTCCTTGTGGACCTTGTGGACCTTGCGGACCTTGCGGTCCAAATGGTCCGAAAGGCCCCATCGGTCCCATTGGCCCCTGAGGGCCTATTGGAGGCATAAATGCCATGCAAAATCACTCCTTATCAATTGGGCTAATGCATGTTATGCAGAAATACCTAGCAACGATTGGGCGAACGATCATTGTCAGCGATTCAATCTGAAAAAAGTTAAAAATGTGATTGGAGCGGAGTACCGATTATAGCGACGTTTAATCTAGAGGAATCAAATCTGTTTCCATTCCATGTCAGCAGATTCTCTACATAACCGAGCGTATCAGCGTTTGTTGGTCCAATGATGCGCTGAAGAGCCTGCAGATCAAAGGATGCACGGTTTTCGGCTGTAATAATTGGGTTTAATGCTGCGATAGCCAGCACTTCACCTTGCAGAGGCTGCTTCAGCGTTCCGTTTTCGTTGTAATAAGTGGCTAAATAAGCGGCCCCTTTGCTGCTTATATCAATTATAAACAGCAAATCAAGCTGAGCACTTGATACCGATACTTTGTACATATCTTCATACTGGACGCGAAACTTGTATTGTTGATTGTAGCTGTCTGAATCAAACAGCTTGTGAAGCRCATGGTGAGCGAAGGAGTAAATGTAGAAAATGCCGTAACCGCCGCTTCCTCCGGAATCGATACTGATCAAAATGTCTGGTATTTGATTTTTATCAAAGTCGCCAAGCAGCAGGACAGCGTTATAACCGGCATTATTTTGTAAAGGAACGACTGTTCGCTGCTGTGAATAACCATCTTGAATGACTAGCGTAATATGATCTGCGAATATACCGGAT
>NZ_JBFTSN010000531.1:0-3857 GCF_056400045.1 Paenibacillus sp. 01L418 | reverse complement strand
GTGAAGACCTGCGTCGGATCAACCTTTTGCCGATTTGGCACACAAGATGCTATGAGTATGGGCATACAGTTGGAGAAAGCGTTTGAGCGTTTGACGGCGCCTGCCAAAGTGAAGCTTGCGGTATCCGGCTGTCCCCGCAACTGTGCAGAGGCTACAATCAAGGACGTCGGTATTGTGGCAATCGAAGGAGGCTGGGAAATTCATATCGCTGGTAACGGCGGCGTAAAGGTAAGAGCTACTGACCTTCTCTGCATTGTAAAAACCGAGGATGAGGTTATGGAATGGTCATCTGCATTTTTACAATATTACCGTGAAAACGCGACATGGAATGAGCGTACCGCACAATGGGTGGAACGTATAGGCCTTACTCCGATTAAGAAAGCGCTCGAGAACCGTGAAGATCGACTCGCCCTTGTGGGCCGCATAGAGAAAACTCTCAGCTTAACGACTGACCCTTGGAAACAAATCGTCGAGAATGAAGACTTACGTAAAAATTTCGAGCAGTTGCCTGGCGCACAGCCGGTACAAATATAGGAGGGGTATACCTATGACAACGAAGCTATTGGCAGCTAACCTTTCTGATATTGATATGAAAGGCTCACGCAGAATTAAAATAAAAGATATCGATATTGCGATGTTCCGCCTATCAGACGGAAGTGTACTCGCCGTAGAAAACAGCTGCCCTCATAAAGGCGGTTTGCTATCTGAGGGTATGGTATGTGGTTCAACCATCCATTGTCCGCTTCATGATTGGAAGATTGATCTAAGGAGCGGCAGTGTGCTAGAGCCGGATAAYGGTTGCATTAGAACCTTTGAAACAGAAATCGACCACATAAGCGGCTCTATTTATATAAAGATATAAGGTGGAGTGGTGTATGTCGTATGTAAAGCCTACCGAAGTACTGGATGCTATGATTGATGCCGGAACAACAAAGGCAAACCTAAGCGCCTTACAAATGGTCGTTCGCGGTTTTCTCGCGGGAGCGATTCTTTCCTTTGCAACAACACTTGCCTTCACGGCTGTTACCCAGACCACTGTCGGACTCACTGGTGCAATTATTTTCCCAGTCGGCTTTGTCATTATCGTTTTATTAGGTCTTGAGCTCGTAACTGGCACGTTTGCACTCATTCCATTATCGATCCTTGAACGTAAAACAACGATCTCCCGCATGATAGCTAATTATGGTTGGGTTATCTTAGGCCATTTAATCGGTTGTGGATTATACGCTATCCTCTATGGGATGACTATAACGAAGATGGACACTGATATCAGCAACCCGTTAGCACAAATGCTTATTCAGCTTAGCGAGACAAAAACTCTTGGCTACCAGAAGATGGGCTTTGACGGTATCATTCTTGTAACCATTAAGGCTGTGCTATGCAATTGGATGGTGACACTTGGCGTAGTCATGGCGATGACATCTAAATCTACTGGAGGAAAAATACTTGCAATGTGGCTGCCTATATTAACCTTTTTTGCACAAGGCTTCGAGCATGCGGTCGTCAATATGTTTGTGATCCCAGCAGGCATGATGCTTGGTGCTGACGTATCGATGGCAGACTGGTGGCTTTGGAATCAAATTCCGGTATTGGTCGGCAACTTTATAGGCGGTGCTGTGTTTACTGGTATTCTTCTATATCTTTCTCATCGAAAAAAAAGCTCTGCTGCAGTAACGAAGCGTCATACGGAATCATCAGAAATAGAGGTTGCGGCCGCTTCGGAAAGAAGCATCAAATGAAGAAAACTACAAATGGAATCGTCTATATTGTCGGAGCAGGCCCTGGTGATCCCGAGCTTATTACTGTCAAAGCAACGCGCCGTATACAGATAGCCGATATTATATTGTACGATCGGCTTGTAAATGAAAAATTACTTGAATACGCACATCCTGATGCAGAACTAATCTTTTGCGGCAAATCGCCTGGCATTCATGCGATGCCACAGCATCTCATTAACGAGAAACTAATCGAATACGCATTGGAAGGTAAAAGGGTCGTCCGCCTAAAAGGCGGAGATCCGTTTGTTTTCGGACGAGGCGGTGAAGAAGCGTTGGAGCTTGCAGTAAGGGGAATTCATTACGAGATCATTCCAGGAATTACATCTGCTATCGGCGCTGCCGCTGCTGCTGGTATACCGGTCACCCATCGCGATTATGCAGCTTCCTTCGCTTGTGTGACCGGCAGTCGATGCCACGGCGACAAATCACCAATCCGCTGGGATTTACTTGCTCATAGCGTCGATACACTTGCCATTTATATGGGCGTAAGCCAGTTGCCATTCATTAGAGAAGAATTGCTGAAACATGGAAAATCAGCTAAAACCCCGGTGGCAATTATCGAACGAGGCACGCTCGCTAACCAGCGTACAATTATTGGAACACTCGCGGATATTCATACAATCGCTTTATCTATGAAATTGATTAACCCAGCTCTAATTATTATCGGTGAGGTCGTCCATGTCAGGGAACGCCTTCTTTACGCAGAGCAACAGGCGGTTGCTTTCATTGGATAAGTAATCATTAAGCTTAATAACAGTTTTTGCGACTACACTCTACAAAAAGAGGCAAATATCGCAGATTATAACATAGGACCAACCTAATGCCTTAAGATGATTATTACAATTAATGGTTTTTTCACACTATGCTACACTTGTCAGTGGGTCTTTTTAGGAGCATCCTATTATTGTGTTGTACAAAAGTAATTAGCTTCTCAATTCACAAAATGTGATGTCATTCGGAATAAAAAATTATGGAGTAAATCACTGGCCAGAACATAATATCTTGAAATCATTTGTATAGTTTTGATAATCCCCTTGACACCCAAAATAGCCTAATGTCATCATGAGGGAAAGAGTGAACTTGTCTCCAACGTCTTATCCTAACCGTTCGTATTATGAGATCAACCAGTTCTTTCTGGTTGATCCATTTTTCATTTGCATAGAGGATTAATTGCGTATGTGAACAAGTTCCTAAACTGGATTTTCGTATTATTAGTGAAGGAAGAGAGCTTTGATGCAATTCTCAAAAGCATGTCGCCTTATGATCGAATGTAGCCTACGTCTTTTCTATCAATCTATATTCTTGTTAGATCCTCTTGTGTATAGGATTTTACTGTATTCATAAATTCATTCCGATAGGGTTCTGAAAAGTTGAGTTCCTCTTTGAGCGTTGTAAAAGTACGAGCTTCATAAGGGGATTCATAAGCGGTTAGACATTCTTCATTCAACAAAGCAAGATGGTAATAATGTTCACTATCCAGGACATGGCGGATCATCTCTTTTATGTTCATTGCTTATGAATCCGGTCTCCAGTTCAAAAACTCATGCGGAATGCTTCCCCAAATAATCATGCTTCTGCGTCGAATCTCATTTAAATTCTGAATTATGGCTTCTATAGCGTTCATAGCTGCTGAATAGGTTTTGAGAAATCACAAAAAGAAATGGCAAGTCACCTTTAAATTATGAAGTTGGTAATACGGAACCTGATCAGAAAACTGTAAATTTCGTTAATCTTTCTTGAATCTACGCACCCATTAGCCATATGGAACAATTTCAAAAACAGTACCTTGATTAAAATCAGCCRCTTTCATAGATCCAAATACTCCTAAATATAGTTTGGTTTGATTCAGATTCGTTCCCAAACTAACATAATAAGCAGATTGAGATCCAAAATTATAATCGGTTTCAATAACACTAAAATCATYTTGCTTACAATCTGTTCTTACCCTTGTAAAAGCTAAAACCCCTCTAATCGGAGGCCCAGATTGTTCTTTCCTTGCTAGATCGGTAAACAGGACGCTTCCCATTAACTCGGGGATTTCATTTCCCATATATGGCTGGACTCCAGTAAGAGCAGTTC
>NZ_JBFTSN010000530.1:0-3866 GCF_056400045.1 Paenibacillus sp. 01L418 | reverse complement strand
ATTATCATCATAATAGCATAAGTATCCATTTAGCATCACAACGATTAAAGCTCTTTGTAGATTTCATTATTTTTTAGAGATGCCATCTGTCGAAAAACTAAGAGAATGATGGTTTTGATTGTTGTGGATAAAAGTACCACTAAATACAATGAGGGAAGTAAAAGATTAATTGCAAGGAAGGGGGTGAACTCAATGAAACTAACTACAAGACCAATTCATAACAGAACATTGCGCAGCGTACGTAAACAGTTTCCTTTCTATTTAATGATGTCACCTGGTCTACTATTCATTGCAATCATGTGTTATATCCCAATGGGCGGTGTCATAATCGCCTTCAAAGATTACAATGCACGCGATGGTATATTCGGAAGCGCATGGATGGATCCGCTGTTCAAAAACTTCGAATTTTTCTTTAAATCCGAAACAGCGAGAATTGTTACGTTCAATACACTTTTCTACAATATCATAGAGATGGTTACCGTTACGCTCGGTGCACTAATATTGGCCATTCTATTGAGCGAAGTGAAAAATAAAAAGCTCTCAGCCACCTATAAAGGTGCTTTATTGCTGCCAGTTTTCCTTTCATGGATTGTAGTTCAGTATATTGTGTTCGGTATGCTTAGTGTAGACCGAGGTATTGTCAACAATGTTATCGAATCAAAAGGTGGAGAAGCTATTTACTGGTACAGTGAGCCTTCACATTGGCACTATATTCTTCCCTTAGCCTATCTGTGGAAGAATATCGGTTACTATTCGGTATTGTATGTAGCAGCGATCGCGGGGATTAATACGGACTATTATGAAGCTGCTCAATTGGATGGCGCTTCGAAGTGGCAGCAAGTCAAATATGTTACACTGCCGCTGCTGAAACCAATAATTATCGTCCTCATGTTGTTATGGGTAGGTAAGTTGTTCAATGGCGGATTGGGCGACTGGAATGGATTCTATACCCTTTCCAATGATTCAGGAGCACTATATGGTGCAACAGATGTTATAGACACCCTTGTATTCCGCTCTCTGAAAAAGCTGAACGACTATGGCATGTCGTCTGCAATTGGTCTATATCAGGCAGTGATTGGTCTCGTTCTTGTCCTGATTTCTAACTATATTATTAAAAAAACAGACCCCGACAGCGCCTTATTTTAATCGATCAGCGTAGAGAAAGGGAGGGATTTTCATTTTAGCAAGAAACTTTCACGTGTCAAAGATCGTGATTCATCTCATATTCATTGTATCAGCACTAGCCTGTATCATTCCGTTGCTATTAGTTGTATCGATATCGTTTACAGCTGAAAAGTCGCTTATGGTCGACGGATATAATTTTTGGCCCAAAGTGTTTGATATTTCAGCTTATCGATACGTATTTAGCGGAGCAGGCTCGATTGCCAATGCATACGCAGTAACGATCTTTGTAACCGTTGTTGGTACGCTGCTGCATTTACTTGTTACTTCGATGCTGTCCTATTCGTTGACGCGACCTGAAGTTACCTATCGAAATGCACTCACTTTATTCGTGTACCTTCCCGTGCTGTTCAATGGCGGACTTGTTCCATCCTACATTTTAATAACACGATATTTGCATCTTAAGAATACCATCTGGGTTCTCATTGTCGTCTTCCTTGTGTCAGCGATCAACGTGCTCATTATGAAAAACTTTTTCAAATCGATTCCTAGTTCCTTGTTCGAGTCTGCACGCATAGACGGCTCAGGTGAAATTCGTACTTTTTTCAGTATTGCACTTCCACTTTCAAAACCGTCACTGGCGACTATCGGTCTGTTCACAGCGATTTCCTACTGGAATGACTGGACGACCACTGCCTTGTATATCGAAAAGCCGAAGCTGTACACATTGCAATATTTACTGCAATCTTTAATGAACAATATCGGCTATTTGCAAGCCAATGAAGCAGCATCTAAATCTATGGAAGCCGCTATCGGCATGCTTCCTAGTGAAGGAGCACGGATGGCGACCTGTGTACTTGCCATCGGTCCGATTATATTACTGTATCCTTTTCTACAGAAGTATTTCGAGAAAGGCTTAACAATAGGTGCTGTAAAAGAGTAATTTTACAAGAATCTAGTTGAGAATAAAATTAGTTTTTAGGGGGATATCAATGAAAAGAATTTCTATGTTGTTGATCAGCGTAACTCTGCTTCTCACCATGATCCTGTCTGGCTGCTCAAAGGTTTCACCAAACGCTAACGGCGATTCTACGACTCCAGCACCTGATACTAAAAATGCTGAAAAAGAAAAGGAAAAAGAAAAAGAAGAACTCGTTACCCTTAACTTCTATATGTCGAACAGCCCTGTCAATGACTTTGACCGCATCATGAACAAAGCTAATAAAATTATTGCTGAAAAAATCAATGCCAAATTGAATTTAGTACTTGTAGACGGCAGTACTTATGCAGATAAAATGAATCTGATGATCAATTCGGGCGACGACTGGGATCTTGCTTTCACTGCATTCTGGGGTGGAATTAATTACTTTGGAAACGCTGCAAAGGGAGCGTATGCTGACTTAACTGACCTTCTTCCTGTACATGCGCCTGAAACGTTTTCCCGCATCCCTCAAGGTCTATGGGATGGTGTGAAAATAAATGATCGTATTTATGCAGTTGTCAATTATCAGCAATGGGGCGTTGCCAAGCGCAGTGGCTTTATCTTCCGCGAAGATGTTCTTAAAGAAACGGGGTTTGACTGGAAAGCTGTTAAAGGCAAGCCAACCATAGAAGCTCTCGAAATGGTAGGACCATTCCTTGGCGAAGCGTTAGCTAAGCATCCTGATATGATCGGATTTGAAACTAGCGCTAATCATAGTTTTTTTGCCAATGAGCCGCTTTACTGGGATATGGAGCCTGTAGGTGATTTGCTAACTCCTGGCTGGGTCAATCTCAATGCGCCAGACAAAGTTATCAACCAGTTTGAAACTCCTGAGTTCGCTAAATACGCTGAAATTATGCGTGACTGGTTCAATAAAGGCTATGTGCGCAAAGATGGTGCAACGGTAAAAGATACAACTCCTGATCGTAAAGCTGGCAAAATTGTTTTTGCGATGCACTATGGCTGGCCTGACAGCATCGATCTTCCAGGTCAAGAGCAAGCTATGTCCATGACAGAATACAAAGATTTCCCTGCTCTATCCGTATCTACTACTCGTACATTGATTTCAGCTGGAGCTGCCTCCAATGCAGCTATTGCTATCAATTCAGGTTCAAAAAACGTTGAAAAGGCTTTGCAATTAATTGAGTTGCTAAACACTGATGATGATCTATACAAACTCATTACATTAGGAGAAAAAGACGTTGACTACACCTACAACGAAAAAGGTGACTTCACTCAAATTGGAGGCAAATATAATTTCAACTGGAATGAATGGCAAATCGGTCAATCCTTCAGCCCAACATTCAACCGTGCCGATCATGCCGAAAATGCGGCTGGCGAAATGAAGAGAAAAGCTCAGTCAATCGTTTTTGAAAATGATCAAACAGCAGATGTTTCGCCATTATCAGGCTTTGTATTTGACCCAACTCCTGTAAAAACGCAAGTTGCCAACGTAGCTTCCGTTATGACTGAGATGATCCCAGCTATCAGCTCTGGTTCGATTGACCCGACTACAGCCGTGCCTAAATTCCTCGAGCGTTTGAAAACTGCTGGCGTAGATGACATCATCAAAGAAAAACAAGCTCAATATGACACTTGGAAAAAATAAAAATCTATCACTCAGTAATGAAATCCGGTGTATCGCTTACACCGGATTTCTATTTTGCAAACCACTATCTGCCTGCGACAGGATGGGATGCCGCTGCCGTCCTGAGATGCTGAAGGCAGCTTTGTGGCGTCATCCCCACGATGAGGCTGACTC
>NZ_JBFTSN010000529.1:0-3874 GCF_056400045.1 Paenibacillus sp. 01L418 | reverse complement strand
GAACAGCGAACTCAAACACCGACACGGGTACGACGTGGCCACGTCCTCGGGTCTGCCTGGCATGCAGATACAAGGTGCTATGGCTATATTCGCAGTGAACTTAAAACGGATATTGAAATTAGCTGACTAACAAACAGCGCCAAGACCTCAAAAATGCGACACCTTCTCCGGAATATCAGGAGAAGGTGTCGCATTTTTGCTTATCGCTTTGGGGGCTCACAAAAACCTTAAGTTCTTCAGTGGCCTCGCAGCTATGCCGGCTGTTTTTATTTTAAAGTCGTATTCGTATTAGGTGCCGTATTTCTTCAAAATCGACGACAGCGTAAGCAGCGGCCATATATAGTTGTTGCTCGGATAATGAACATACACGCTGCCTGGAAGAGCTGCTCCTGTTGGATAGGTGTAGGTCCAATCTCGTCGCTCAAGCGATTGGAGCAATGCTTCTACGCCTCTTTCCATTGCGGCATTAGGTTTTGCATAAACTGCGATTAATGCGTCGAGCGCCCATGCGGTTTGAGAGGGGGTGCTAGCATGGAGCGGGACATAATTCTTTACTTTGTCGCTCAAGCAGGACTCGCCCCAGCCGCCGTCTTCATTTTGAATAGATAGCAGCCACTTGATTCCCTTCTGAATGGCGGGATGGTCGTCTGGCACCCCAACTGCTGTCATTCCTTTTATTGCAGCACCTGTCCCATGCGTATAGGCAATACCCCAGCGACCGTACCAGCTACCATCCCTCATTTGCTGGGAGAGCACCCATTGCACACTATCATCCAGCCAGCGATGGCCGATTGTCATGTCCAGCTCATCCCCTAAAAAACCAAGTACACGGCCGGTTAAGTCGACAGTAGAAGGATCGGTAGAAATGTCAGAGGAGCCTTCAAAAGTAAAGAAGCTGGCTGGCAGCTGGTTGCCTTCGCGTTCGAACGCAGGCCAGCCGCCATCTTCGTTTCGCATCGCTAGCACCCAGTTTAAACCTCGTTGCCAGTTGGCGTGTAAGCCATTTGCTTCGGTAGTGAAAGGCCGAATTGCCCGCAGAACAGCAGCGCTGTCATCGACGTCTGGATAAAGCGTATTTACGTTGGAGAATCCCCAGCCTCCTGCAGGTGTATTCGGCAAACGTCTAGTCCAATCTCCTAAACGAACCTGCTGCCTTGCTAACAAATAAACCCCAGCTTTCTCGAGGGCAGGCATGCTTGGAGAGGCTCCTGCTTCACGCAGCGCGTAAGTCAGCATGGAGGTGTCCCAAACTTCAGCAGATGCGACTTGAAGATGAGGCCTGTCGACACACATGACTGAAAGTATACCTGCCAATAATCGATTTACGGCGGGTGAATCCGTGGAGTAGCCCAGCGAAAGCAAAGATAAAATCATCAATATTGTTGCAGTAGAGAAGGTTAGAAGTGTTCCATTTGGCTCAAGTCTCTCGAACATAAAGGCTTCAGCCTTCTCATACGACGTTGAGGAGCTGGGTGGAAGCAGACTGGATAAAGGCAAGCTGGATATAAATTCATTCAACGCAGATATCCAGGTCGTATCATTCGAAAATTTGCGCGAGTCGTTAACAAATAGCTGATAAAGCTCGGGCATTGTACTCGTTTTGCGGACAAATTGTTTGTTTGCCATAATGATAGTCGGTACAAGGTGGACACGCGCATGACCAGAGAGTGAGAATAGATCAAGGCCGATTCCGAGATCGGAGAAAAAAGCTTCAAGCGGAATGCGCAGCATACGCGGCCATTCCGCTTGACCTGTTGTGGCAAAGATAACCTGCGTAAGCAAGGATCTAACCTCGGATAAACCGCCGCGTTTCAGAATAAATTGCTTAGCCCTTACCATACGCGGATCAGCTTCATAGTAGTAACCTGCATAAAGCAGTGCAAAATAAGCCTCAGACGTTGCGTCCAAATTGCCCTCAGACTCGTCAGGATAAACCTTCCAAGCACCGTTTTCCTCTTGTTTTGAGGCAATTCGAGCTGCAAGCATGTGAATCAAACGCTCATCAGCTCTGCCTAGCAGGCGCAGCAAAATGATTAAATAACTATCCGTCATCGTCCCAGAATCGAAGCACATCCGCCATGCGCCGTCCTGCGACTGCTGGTGAATAAGCTCTTCCGTCATTGCATCTATCCTTGCGCGGATTCGTTTCATATCCATGTGGCGCAATCATCCTTTGCAACTGTCGTTGCTTAATATATATGCGCTAATCAGCATGCACAGTCGAGGATCGCCTAATAGGAATAGACGGCTTGTTCACACTGTTTATTCATTAAGGGTTAGAAGCCGTTGCAGCAGCATGGATACAGCCATTGTAGCTGCTCCTTCTTTATGTCGGATAATAGAAAAATCACGTTCGAAACGCTGTTTGCTCAACCGAAGCTGGATCAATTCTCCCGATTCTAATTCCTTCTTTACGACCCAGCGTGACAGCATAGCAATTCCTAAACCGGATACAACAGATTGTTTGACACTTTGGCTGCTATTAAAAATGTAAGAGCGTTTTTGGGTTATTTGCGCATCACGTATGAACTGGTCGCTAAAAGCGCGAGTGCCAGAGCCGACTTCTCTCAGTACCCATACTTGGTTTTGCAGCATTTCGGCATCAATGAAGCGCTCCGCTGCGAGCGGATGTGTAGAAGGAGCGATCAGAATCATTTCATCTTTCATGTAAGGCGTAACGATTAAATCTGACGCGCTTGCATCTCCTTCAATGAGACCAATATCAAGTTCGTTGGAACGCACTGCTTGAACAATTTCCTCCGTATTCCCGATTGTTGTTTGGATAGTAACAAGCGGATATTGAACAGCAAATTCAGCAAGCCGGCTTGGGAGAACATATTCACCAATCGTAAAGCTGGCTCCAATCTGCAAGCTGCCCGTCACTTTATCCTGCAAAAGCTGTATGTCCTGCTTCGCTTCCTCATATAAAGATAAAATTTGCTTCGCCCGTTGGTACATAATGTCACCAGCTTCGGTAAGCCGAACCTGCTTAGGAGAGCGATGCAGCAGCTTTGCTCCAAGTTCATTTTCTAAATTTCGAATATACAGGCTTACCCCTGGCTGAGAAATATTCAATAGATCTGCAGCTCTTGAAAAATGACTTTGCTCGGTTACGGTAACGAATACTCGAAGTGCCTCAATGATCATCATTATCCCTCATTATTGATTGCGATTTTCTTGAATATAACGTAACTATAAGGAAAAAACGAATGAATGGCAATTCAATCATTAGGATTCCTGATGATAAGGATAGGGAATAGGTATTTCACTTTGTCTGCTCCGAGCCTTATAGTGAATGCAACGGGTACACTTGCTAAACACAAGATGCAGAGGTGAAATCGATGATTATAAAAAATGTTTTTATTCGACATTCGAATAATGGTTTTGGTTTTATACAAGGATTAGCGTATACGATTGGTATTGCAATAGCAGCGAAAGGAATCGCGATGCTTCCTTTTTTTAACGTTATGGGTCAGCTGGTTGTCGCAATTTTATTAGGGATAGCCTGTCGTGCATGGATAGGCTTGCCGGCGCAAGCGACGAGCGGCATAACGTTTTCAAGCAAAAAACTGCTGCGATTCGGAATTATTCTGCTGGGGCTTCGCCTGAACTTATATGATATTTTACATGCAGGGCCAAAGGTATTTGTGCTTGCCGTTATTAACATTGTTTTTACGATATTTGTTGTTTATGGAATAAGCAAATGGATGAAAATAGATAAAAATTTAGGCCTTCTCACAGCCTGCGGTACAGCTATTTGCGGTGCAGCAGCTGTTGTAGCGATAGCTCCACAATTGAAGGCAAGTCCAAATGAAACAGCAGTGAGTGCGACAACGGTTGCTATTTTAGGAACGCTATTTACTCTAGCCTATAC
>NZ_JBFTSN010000528.1:0-3876 GCF_056400045.1 Paenibacillus sp. 01L418 | reverse complement strand
GTTCGCTCCCAAGGCTTGTTCGGGCTTTCGGCTTGTGATTTATCGACAGGTGAGCTTTATGTAACCTCATTCCAAGAACATGTCGAAGCGCTGATTGATGAAATAAATGTTTATCAGCCATCGGAGCTGGTCGGGGACAAGGAATTGCTTGATCGTGTTCAGTCTGCAGCCGTGTGGAATAAGCAGCTGCTGCTAACGGCCCGCGAGCCAATGAATGCGGAGAAGCTTACTGAGCAGTTCGGAGAGAAGGAGCTTGCCAAAATATCTGGAGCACGGCTGCTGGCGGTAAGTGTACTTACGGGTTATTTGGACGAAACACAAAAACGCTCACTTGGACATGTACGTTCGATAACGAGCTATGAACCAAATCAATATATGATTTTGGATCACTATACACGTAGAAATTTGGAGCTAACCGAGACGGTTCGCGATCGCAACAAGAAGGGCTCGCTTTTATGGCTGCTTGATCGTACACAAACGTCAATGGGAGCGCGGCTTCTGCGCCGCTGGATCGACAAACCGTTATTAAATAGCGCTGCCGTTGAAGCTCGATTGGATGCAGTGGAGACCTTATATCTTAATTTAATTTTGAGAGATGACATACGCTCAGAGCTTCAGCCTATTTACGATCTTGAACGGCTTGTCGGCAGAGTAGCTTTTGGCAGCGCAAACGGGCGCGACTTAAATGCACTTCGCAGTTCGCTTCGCCGCATTCCGCAATTGACTGCTTTGTGTGAACAGTCTGGCTCAGAGGTCCTCAAAGCACTTGTGGATGGGACGGACAATTGCTCCGATTTAGCTGATCTGATTGAAACCGTGTTAGTCGACGATCCTCCAGTTACCATTAGAGAGGGCGGACTAATCCGAGCTGGCTATGATGACTATTTGGATCAGCTGCGCGAGGCAAGCACGAACGGCAAAAAATGGCTGGCTGAGCTCGAACGTCAAGAGCGCGAGGCAACAGGCATTAAAAATTTAAAAATCGGCTATAACCGCATTTTTGGCTATTACTTAGAAGTTTCTAAAGCAAATTTATCAAGCTTGCCTGAAGGCAGATATGAGCGCAAGCAAACATTGGCAAATGCCGAGCGATTTGTAACTCCTGAGCTCAAAGAGAAAGAGCGGCTGATTCTCGAAGCAGAGGATAAAATGGTCGATTTGGAGCATGAGCGTTTCGTCGAGCTTCGTGATCATTTATCTCAACATCTTCATCGGCTGCAGAAGGCCGCTGCCATTATCGCTGAGCTTGATGTTTACCAATCGCTGGCAACGGTCAGCGCTGAACGTCGATTTTCACGTCCGCGCGTGACTGAAAATTATGATCTGCACATAGAGGATGGAAAACATCCAGTCGTAGAGGCGATGATGGATGGTACGCCATTTATTTCTAATGGTACTGCGCTCCATAAGGACGAGCAGTGGATGCTCCTGATCACAGGGCCTAATATGGCTGGTAAAAGCACATACATGCGCCAAGTCGCACTCATTTGCATCATGGCTCAGATGGGCTGTTTTGTTCCTGCTAAGTCAGCGGTTATTCCGTTAATTGATCGCATTTTTACACGAATCGGTGCGGCTGACGATCTTATCGGCGGACAAAGCACCTTCATGGTTGAGATGAAGG
The DNA here is from genome assembly GCF_056400045.1 of Paenibacillus sp. 01L418. Taxonomy (NCBI): domain Bacteria; kingdom Bacillati; phylum Bacillota; class Bacilli; order Caryophanales; family Paenibacillaceae; genus Paenibacillus; species Paenibacillus sp. 01L418. Next base: position 2,252 of record NZ_JBFTSN010000528.1, on the reverse strand, counting down.
ATATCCAGCTAATGACGGATAAAGCAACGGCGAACAGCCTTGTTATCATTGATGAGCTGGGCAGAGGCACCTCAACGGGTGAAGGAATGGCAATCGCACAAGCGGTTATTGAGTACGTCCACCATCATATTGGATGCAAAGCACTGGTATCCACGCATTTCCATGAGCTGGCGCATCTCGAGGAATCTTTGCCATCTTTGACAAACGCACGTATGGCGGTTGAGGAAAGCGGCGATAATGTAACGTTTCTGCGAAAGCTGATTCCAGGTGCCGCAAGCACTAGTTACGGAATTTACTGTGCACAGCTTGCTGGATTGCCGCAATCGATCATTGGACGAGCGTATGAGCTGCTAGATGAGACAATAGCGCACGAAGCTCCAAAAGCAACAGCTGGCATTGAAAGTGCTGTTTCTAGCAATCGTTTCACTTACCCAGTACCGGAGGACTCTTCAGTGTTTTCCAATACTAGCACTCATAATGAGCGAGTTAAGGAAACTAGTGCAATGGTACAGCTATCGATTTTTGATGAGCCAGCAGCTGCTGTGGAAGCAGAGCCCGTGCGGAAGAAAGCGAATCCGAAAGCGGAGCAGCTGGCGGATCAATTGCGCAAGCTCGATTTGTTTAATTTGACGCCAATGCAAGCTATGCAGTGGCTTAACGATATGAAATCGAAATTAAATGACTAGTTTCGTGAAAGGGGGAACAGCAACGTCATGGCAAAAATTAATATATTGGACGAGCAGCTAGCCAACCAAATAGCCGCAGGAGAAGTGGTAGAGCGGCCTGCTTCAGTCGTCAAAGAGCTTGTTGAGAATGCGGTAGACGCTGGCAGTACAACGGTCGATATTATGATTGAAGAGGGCGGCTTATCGCTTATAAAGGTCATCGACAACGGCTACGGCATAGAGGCAGCCGATATCGTAACCGCATTTCAGCGGCATGCGACGAGCAAAATCTCTACAGCAAGCGACTTGTTCCGTATTGCGAGCCTAGGCTTTCGCGGAGAAGCGCTGCCGAGTATTGCAGCTGTTTCGAGGCTGCAGTGCRCCTCTTCGGAAACGTCGACAGGACTTGCTCGCCGGATTGTGATAGAGGGCGGCAAGGTTACCATTGATGAACCAGCAAATGCGCCGCAGGGCACGGAAATGACCGTGCGGGATTTATTTTACAATACACCTGCGCGCCTTAAATATATGAAGGCAATTCAGACGGAGCTTGGACATATTTCTGACTATATTAACCGAATTGCGCTTGCTCATCCGGGCATTGCATTTATGTTCAAACATAACGGGAATGTACTGCTTCGTACGCTCGGAACTGGCGATCGACTTCAGGTCATTGCAGCCGTTTATGGCTCAAATACGGCGAAGGTGATGCTCAAGATCGAAGCAGAAACTTCAGATTACGAGCTGAGCGGCTATATCTCGAAGCCGGAGCTCACACGTGCGAATCGAAATGGGATTACTGCAATCGTTAATGGACGTTACATTCGCAGTCATACGATTAATCAGTCTTTGCTGCAGGCTTATCATACGCTGCTGCCGATCAATCGTTTTCCGCTTGCGATATTAGAAATAGGAATGCATCCAAGCTTGCTCGACGTAAACGTTCATCCATCCAAAATGGAGGTCAGGTTCAGTAAAGAACCGGAGCTTCGTACGATGATAGAGGATGCGATTAAAGCGGTGTTAGGTCGCCAGCGGCATATACCGGGCCCTGAAACAAGCAATAAGCTGGAGCGTTCAAAGCCATTGTTCGTTCAAGATGCGATTTCTTTCCATCGCCCTGAGCCCATGGCGGAATCGTTTAAGCCTTACCAACCAACAGCGACAAATAAGACTTCATCGACGCCTTATAAGCCGCCGGTTATTGATCGGGAATATGTTCCTAGGAATGCGGCAGAGAAGCTTTATGCTCCTCCTCCAACGTTTCCTATTGACAACTTTACTGTCCGTGAAGCTCCCACGCATATGGAGCAAGCGTCTAAAGATTCGGATTCTAATCTAAAATCACTTGAAACAGCCTTAGACACTGATTCGTTACAGAACGCTGCTCAAGAAGCCGCTGTGACCCTTGAATTCGCTGAGGCTCGAGCTTACCAGGCGGATGTGCCGCAAGAGAACCTTTTTGATGAGGTGCAGGCGCCAGTAGTTCAAGCCATGATCGCCGAGCTGCCATCAGAAGAAGAAACAGTAGAGGATCAACCATCCTTTCCTGAGCTTCACTGGATTGGACAGCACCATGGCACCTAC
>NZ_JBFTSN010000527.1:0-3878 GCF_056400045.1 Paenibacillus sp. 01L418 | reverse complement strand
GACTGTAATTGAGCTCCAAAGATAATGATTCCATTGATTTCGGCTCTTGATATCTATCGGATAAAAAACGCAATACTTGCTCTGCTAGATTATTTTGACTGATCGCCTCAGGGCTTTGCAGCATTTGACRAAACAGCCTATGTACAAATTGATAAAATACCCCTCTAACATGCAGCATGTCCAGCTTGTTTGCTTGAATCCAATCTCTATGCATCATTTGTATAAATTCCAAGAGTGCCAACCCGTCAAATGGAGTATAGCTGTATGGCTTCTCGAATGGATTATCATTTTGCATCAGTAATTTAAAATCATAAAGACAGTTTTGCGGCAATACAGCCTTATATAGAACTAGATAGTATTCAATTGCCGTTTCTGTTTCAATCTCCAAGCAAGCTCCTTTCCCTCCGTGCAGCACATAAAACCTGTCGGCAAAATGGACATCTCCGTCCAGCCAAAGTCGACCTCTGCCACGAACAATATAAACAAAGGTGCTGGTGGGCAATGTATACTTTCGCAAGCATTTTCCTTGCTCTAACGTGTTTTGTCTAACATCTAAAACCCTTACAATTGCCTGATCCCATAATTGGATATGGTCATTAATGTTCATTTGCTTCGATTCAAATCCTCTCTCTACTCTCGCAGCGATCAAAGTGTATAACTCTTTGCTTATTAGCAATAAACCCTTATATAAGTGTATTCACTGAGAATTGTTCTCATTGTTATTGTATAGGAAAATACTAGAACTTTCAATTTGCAATCATGAACACAGTGGAAGATCAAACTTATAATAAGCTTATTGCATGCAACCGTAGAACAGTATTTGATATTCTGGCGAAATTACGGCAGGTATTTAGTAGCTAAGAAAAGCAAAAAACCACCTTTAAGGGTGGTTTCTGATACATATTATTAATGTCGATATTTTAAGATTAGTTTGATTTGAGAGGAAGTGATTCTGCATGAAGAAACGGTTTCTTTTGTAACAAGCGTTTCGCAAAAAGAGTAAAAAGAATCAAGGAAATCGCGACGGACAAAGCACTGACGATGAACAACACCTTATAGCTTGCATACTGAGAGACAGAGCCTAACATGATTGCACCTAACCCAATACCAAGGTCATTAGCAGTCGAGATAGAGGCGTTTGCAACTCCTATACGATTCGGGTGGGCCAAACGGATCGTAGCCGCTTGAAGAGCTGGCTGCGCGGAACCGAAGCCAATACCATATAAAATCGCCGATAGTAGTACGCCCATCAAACCGCTCGAGAGGCTTAATACTATCAATGCAATAATCGTAATTATAAGTGCCGGAACAATGACAAAAATTTCTCCATACCGATCAGATAGTTTTCCCGAAATGGGACGGCTAAGGGCAAGCGTTGCAGCAAATGCTAGAAAAAACGCGCCGGAATTAACCTGAATCGACTCAGCGAATAGCGGAACAAAGGTTGTAATGCCGCCATAAGCAATAAAGAGAAAAAAGACTGAGGCCGCAACGGGCAAAACCGATTTTTCGAATAGTTCAATTTTTCTTGTGCCAGCTTTAGGCTGGAAGGGCATTTTTGCACCTAACATCAGGAGCAGTGCTCCTGCAGAGAGGACCACAGCGATTAAAAACAAATCGCTGTATGATCGATTCTGAGCAACCCATATGCCGAACATTGGGCCGATTGCCATAGCCAGTGTCATGGATGTGCTAAACCACCCCATTCCCTCACCACGGCGGGTGGACGGGATCATATCTGTAATCGCCGTCATCGTAGCGGTTGTAGATACCGCCCAGCTCATGCCATGCAATATTCTGAGCCCCAGCAAAACAGCAATTCCCCCGACCCAGTTATACAAATACATTGCTAGAATGAAGAGAATCAGTCCCCAAATGATAAACGGACGCCTGCCGAACCGGTCTAGCAGCCCGCCAACAAGCGGCCGTAAAATAACAGCAGACAACATAAAAGCACCCATCGCTAGACCCACCTGCGATTCATTGCCTCCCAGTTGTTTGATGAACAGCGGTAGCGTCGGATACAGCATATAAAATGCGTTAAATAAGAACAGGTTACCTATAGTCATGAGAATAAACGACTTCGTCCATAGGCGTTCGATATTTCATTCCTCCTCAGGTGCAAAATGTTTTGATTTCTACTAATGAACAATAATCAGGAAATACAGATGGTATAAAGAAGCTTAATCCATGGAGTGAACTCCAAGTCAATACATAAATTCCAATTGCTTCGGAGCAAAATGTATGGCCAATTTCAATGACGTAATAATAATCATTGATTCATTAATGAACACTTGTCTATAATTATAAACAGATGCAAAACATCTGCAATTGTTAACTGAACGTGATTTGTTAATTAATGAACAACTTCTGTATATTTGTTAATTATTTACGAGAGCTTGGTGACCTGAAATTGGCTAAAGTGGATCGAAGAATACAAAAAACGCAGGATGCGTTAAAAAAAGCGGTTATAGATCTGATGTCAGAAAAAAATTTTGATGATATTACAATTCAGGATCTTTCCGACAGGGCGAATGTGAGCCGCGGGACCATCTATCTTCATTATTTAGATAAATATGATCTGCTGGATAAACTCATTGAAGAACATATTGACGTGCTAAGGGTAACGTGCAGAGCGGCTGCGGAATTGGATTTTACCGAATCGACTCTAATCTGGACCGAATATTTTGAACGTCATTATTCATTTTTTTCCATGATGTTAGCGAGTAAAGGTGCTCCTTACTTTCACGGTCGTTTTCTTGCATTTCTTATCGAAGAATTTAAGAATGAAATCGATGTAACGAAAGGGAAAAATGAGGGGTTAAATGAAGATCTTCTTGTGAGGTTTGTCGCTTCTTCTTTTGTAGGAGTAGTGGAATGGTGGTTCATGAATGAAATGCCTGTCCCCCATCATGTCTTAGCAGAACAACTGGGGACATTGCTAGAGAGGAATGTATAATCGTTATAAACGTACGGCATACATCATCTTGCCAAGTTCGTCAGAACAATAACTTTAGTGCTCTCTAATATCTACTAAATAAGGCTTGCGTATTAAATTAAATTTATAAACGAAAAAATATTCAATATCTGCCTTTATTAGATTCCAAGTTGTTAATGGAACTTTAATTTTATCCGTACGAGTTTGGTCAGCATATATAATATTTATAAAATGATTTCCGCCTTTACTCTCCTTGCTTTCAATCGTGCCAACTGTGATACGAGTAGTCTCAATCGGCTTATAGATCCAAAGTATGATAAAAACGATAGAAACAATCAAAACAACAATATACTTGTTTCTCATCAATTTAAGCATTGTTGCAGACCGCCCTTTCTAGTCTAATCGTTTTTTTGTTTGTAGAAGTTAATTATGGAAGTAATTTCACGTATTTCAATTTTGTTACAAATCATAAAACTAATTAATACTTTAGTCAATCATCATTTCTAAGTAGACGCTTCACTTCCTATCAATAAAATAGCCACCGCAATGGGTGGCTAGTACAATTATTTAAAATGACCCTTCGGCTTTTTGCCGCTCCATCTTTCGTCAACCTTCTCGAACGCTGATTGGTATCTCGCATCCACACTAATTCGGTATTGATTGGTTGTATTCTCCAGTGAGCAATGCATTAAAAACATGCCGAAAATGAGTACATCCCCTGCCTGAAATTGAGTTGTCGCCCACTGACCACCGAACTTCTCCGTAATAACAAGCGGATCATCCGTGTAATGTCCCAAACCATCACGATCCGAATCTTTGGATCCATACGATTGCTTCAGCTTTTCAAATCGATGCGAGCCGAGGCAAATCGCAAGTCCCCCCATTTCATACGAAACGTCTCCAAGAGGAGACCATACGGTATAGACATTTGGGGTACCTC
>NZ_JBFTSN010000526.1:0-3893 GCF_056400045.1 Paenibacillus sp. 01L418 | reverse complement strand
AACTAATTCGAATGCGCTCTAGTCCCTCTACCTTGTCCAAGTCCCATAGCAGACTTGTTAGATTGTAATTTTCCATATCATCGCCATAGCCGCCAGTGTGAATACCCGTCAGCACAATTTCCTTGTAGCCGGATGCAACGAGCTGTCTAGCTTGCTCTAGCACGCTTTCTGAAGCACGGCTGCGAGATAAACCGCGTGACCATGGAATAATACAAAACGTACAGAAGTTATTGCAGCCCTCTTGAATTTTCAAGAAAGCACGCGTCCGCTCCGAGAAGTCCGGTACATTCAGTTCCTCAAAGTCACGAGTCTTCATAATGTTGCGGACGGCGTTAACCGGCTGGCGATCATCGTGAATTTGATTCACGAACGTCATAATTTTCTCCCGGTCCTGTGTCCCGATGACAAGATCGACGCCTTCAATAGCCATAATCTCTGCTGGAGAGGTCTGAGCGTAACAGCCCGTGACCGCAATGACAGCATCGGGGTTGCGACGAACAGCGCGTCTAATGATTTGACGGCTCTTCTTGTCTCCCGTATTGGTTACCGTACATGTATTAATTAAGTAAACATCAGCAGTCGATTCGAAATCGACCTGTTCATAACCTTCGTTTTTAAATAGCTGCCAGATCGCTTCTGTATCATAGAAGTTTACTTTGCAGCCCAGCGTATAAAATGCGACTGTTGGCATAGTTGTTACGCTCCTCCCATTTCTCCGGATTCATATAATAAGCAGGTTAATCCTACGATGCCCGCTGTTTCCGTTCGTAATATTCTTCTGCCTAGTCCAACCAGCACAGCACCAGCTGCTTCTGCCTCGTCCGCTTCACGATCCGTGAAGCCGCCCTCAGAACCAATAATGAGCAGTACTTTCGGTGAGCTCACTTCGCCTGCTTGTTCGGTCCATTCGTTAATCGCTGTGCGAACGCCTCTGCCATGGGCAAGATGACCTTCACGCTCATAACAAAATAAAACCAAATCGTAATTGGACATAGACTTTATGAGCTCACGCCAGCTATGCAGCGGCTCAATCGCCGGAACACGGTTGCGATGTGCCTGCTCTGCCGCTTCCTTCGCAATTTTACTCCATCGCTCTATGCGCTTTGCTTCCTTCTTTGCATCATATTGAACGACCATGCGCTCGGACTGAAAGGGAACAAATGCATAAGCACCAATCTCTGTTCCTTTCTGTATCACAAGCTCCATTTTGTCGCCCTTAGGCAAGCTCTGAGCGAGCGTTATTGCCCATTTCGGCTCACTATCATTGCCTAGCATCTCAACAATTTCTGCGGTTACGAGTGTTGCAGATGCTTCAAGCACAGCGACAAGCGCCGTGCGCGACTCCCCATCGCTGACAATAAACTTATCGCCTGGCTTCGTGCGCATAACCCTTGCGGCGTGATGCGCATCGTCGCCGATTAGGCGGATTTCAGAGTCGCTAAATTGCTCCGCCGCTATGAAATATCGTTGCATGATCTTTTTCCAACCACCCTTAAACAAATTCCATCCTTCATAATAACATGTTTGTGTTCACTAAATCTATCAGAAACCGTTGCCAGCAGCCTGCGAACGGCCGCCTAGCCTCTATAAGAAAATCTGGTAAACCCACGCAAACGTATTGTTCATTAAATCTGCGCCTAACCCAAGTACAGGATCAAGTGTTACTTTACGAAGCGGCGGAATAAATACGATTAATAAAAAGATAAACATTCCCCACTGCACATTTTGATCCATTTTGTAACGAAGCTTTAGCGGCAACAGATCTGCGATGATCCGGTAGCCGTCAAGCGGAGGAAGCGGAATAAGGTTAAAAATAAACAATAAATAATTATACCAAATAAAATAATCAAAAAATCGATGTACAGCTGCATCCACACCGACAGATGCTCCGCTTAAAATATCTGAAGCCAAAATCGCAACATAAATAAAAATGCTTATCGTACCCATGAGCAAATTGCTTAACGGTCCTACTGCGGTCACTACAATGCTCATCATTCTCGGACTTTTGAATTTGCTTGGATTTACCGGTACGGGCTTCGCCCATCCAAATCCGGCAATGAGAATCAACAGCGTCCCTAGTACATCCAGATGCACACGCGGGTTTAGGGTTACACGTCCAGCATTATAAGCAGTATCATCACCAAATTTATAAGCGCTGTAAGCATGAGCGAACTCATGCACGGTAAATGCAATAATTAAAGCCAATACGATAAATGGCAAATCCTCCAGCGGAAATCGCAAAAAGCTTTGCAAGTCCATTAAATCACCTGTGGCTTTCTCGCTACGATTGCGATCCAATCCTCATCGCGGCGCTTCTCAATAATTTCAAATCCATGACGAATTAATCCTTCTTCTACATCGGTTTCTTTATTTTTGTAAATGCCGGAAGCAATATAAATTCCGTTTGGTTTTAATGCCGCAAATACATCGTCCACAAACATCAGGATGATTTCTGCCAAAATATTAGCAACAACAAGATCTACGGGCACGGTAACTCTAAAAGCGCCATTCGCAGCTGCTTGTTCTCCTCCAGCAGATTCTTCCTTAATTACACCAAGCAAATCGCTAAGCCGCACTTCAACTTTCTCCGAAAGATTGTTTAGCGACACGTTCTCTTTGGCACTGGAAACAGCAACGGGATCAAGGTCAACCGCAAGTACGCTCTTCGCGCCTAGCAGACAAGCTCCAATAGCGAGTATTCCCGATCCTGTGCCGACATCAATGACTTCTTCTCCGCCGCGAATGACAGACTCGAGCGTTTGCAGACACAATGAGGTCGTAGGGTGTGTCCCTGTTCCAAAAGCCATTCCTGGATCCAGCTCGATTATGCGCTCATCCGGACCTGCTTCATACTCTTCCCAAGTTGGCTTAATCGTTAACTTATCGGAAATGCGAATCGGCTTGAAATATTGCTTCCATGCAGTCGCCCAATCCTCATCATCTACAGTTGCAACGATATATTCTACAGTTCCGGGATCAATATCAAATTCACGAAGCTCTTCGACACGAGGTCTAATCGCTGCAACTAACGCATCGGTATCGGTGTCTTCTCCAAAATAGCCCTTGATGATCGCTTGGCCTTCTGGAATATCGTTAAGCGGCGTTTCGTACCATTGTCCAAATGATGTATCACGCTGTTTGCTGAGTGTACCCGATTCTTCAATGGATACGCCTCCTGCTCCCATCTCATGCAAAAAGTTGGATATCATCTCTTGCGCCTCTTCAGTTGTTGAAATTGTAAGTTCAAACCATTTCATATGTAATATCCTCCAATGCCAATCGTAAACGGCTATCGCCGACCGCGGTCGACTAGACAAACGTTTCGCTTTAAAAACCTAACATCTATTGTACACCAGAGTAGTGCCTTTGCACAAAAAAATGACACAAGAGACCGACTGCTGTATTTATGCTACAATCGTTACGGAATCTGGAAGAGGATAATTACAATTCCAGCAAGCTTTTTATCGTCGGGAGGTTTACTGCAATTATGTCACCTAGAAATATTGAAAAAGATCAGAAGCTGCGTGATGAGCGGCAGCGCCAAATACTAGAAGCAGCGATGCATGTGATAGCACGGCGAGGATTGCCAGCAACCAAGATAGCTGATATTGCTGCAACGGCCGGCATTAGCGTTGGCAACGTTTATAAATATTTTCGCTCAAAAGAGGACATATTCCAAGCGCTGGTAGAAAGCGGCCAAAAAGAATACAGAGAGTTCGTTGAGCAGGCGCAGCAAATGCCGGTTATTCACTGCGGTTCGAAAGCATAGCAAGTACAGCGAATGGCGTGACATTCTCGTCCAATCGCTGCGCCCTGCACAGCTGGAGCTTCTAGTAGCAGCTCATATTTAATGGTTCAAACGAATAAAAGGGACTGAAGGCTATACTAGCCCA
>NZ_JBFTSN010000525.1:0-3925 GCF_056400045.1 Paenibacillus sp. 01L418 | reverse complement strand
CATCTGGACCTGGCTATACACCCGAAAGGCTGAAACATTCGATGTCACTCGCAATTGAATTATATGCTAATTATTTTCCGGAGTTAAATATAAAAGGCTTCTGGAGCGCAAGCTGGCTTTATGATACGAGATTATCGCTGATACTGGACAATGAAAAAAGCAATATCGTATTGGTTCAAAGGCAATTTTATAATTATCCCACATTTGAAGGGGACAGCATGCTGCGTTATGAAGCCTTTGGAGATCGGGAGGCAGATCCTGTCCAGAACGATGTGAAGTACAAAACCTCGTTGCAAAGAGCTGCTGCAGCTTATATGAAGACGGGAGCGCGATTTAACACTTTAAGCATGATTGTTTTGAAGGAAGAAATCGAACAGATTGGAAATATGCCCTATATTTCAGATGTGGATATTGATCAATTCTTTAATACCGTTGACTGCCATTTACAGAGGAGGTAATGGGATGGGTAAATATTCGCTTGAAAACTACGAGAAGTATAAAACCGTAAAATTCCGGCCTTATCCATTACCGAGTAATGACGCTCAATCAAGAAATGGTGCTTTCCAATATGTTTCTTATTCATGGAATGAACTAGAGCCAACTAGAGGGGAATACAAACTCGAACAGCTGAAGACAGCACTTAAATCAGCAAGAAATCCAATACTTTGGATCAAACCGGACTTACCTTTATGGGTGAAAGGTCATGCTGATGAATGTTTTGCTGCTTTTATAAGAAAAGTTGGGAGTTATATAGATTCAGATAGTCGACTTGAAGGAGTTGTAATATCGACTCTCGCTGACGGCAAGGAAGAATGGAATGCCTATATGGATTCTTTTGAATTCACGACGCTTCTTGCTGATCTGCACAATGCAAGACTAATTCAATACTTAAGGGAACATGGCCGTGGGTTTGGATTGATCGTTAATTGCAGTGAAGATAACTGGATAACATGCTGTGAAGCATTTGCCAAACAGAAGCTGCAGCAGGTATGGAAGAGTTATCCGGTCGTCCTGCATTTTACCGATAATGTATGCGGTCCTAATAGTAGGCGTGAGTCGCATCGATGGCATGCAAGCCTTTCTAATTTGGAAATAGAGCTTGGGTATGACCTTACTCTACGAAGATTGACATATCCAGAGAACGTTTCTAGTGGGGGCAGCTTACCGCTTCGGTTCTGGTTTGTTAACACAGGGACTTCAAGAAATTACCGTGAATTTCGTTTGTGGGTGAAATTAGTGCAAGGGGATGTATCGTATGAAATTCCCATCCACGCTGCAACGGAGTCATGGTTAACGGGGGATCTTGTCCATAACGAGATTATACAATTGCCGGATATGCCGCCGGGAAATTATACATTAAGCTTTGGCTTGTTTTTCGAAGACCGAACATTCATCAATCTGAATATTCAAAGCAACGTGCAGGACGGTTATTACGAGGCAGGTACTGTGAACGTTGAAATCACAAGTGAAGATCCTCTTTTGAATATATGGGATACCTATTATCCCGAAGGATATTATCCATTGGAAGATCCTAAATTGCCGGAATAGTAATAGAGTGCATCTTGGATAAAAACTCATACGCTGGAGGTAGTTGATTTGAAACTTGCATTAATCGGAGCAGGGCAAAGAGGCATGATTTATTCAGAATACGCAAGCAAAACAGTAGAAATTGTTGCGGTAGTTGAACCAAATGACAATAGAAGAAAGGTAGCAGCCGATCAGTTCGGCATCCCTCTGGAGAATCAATTTCAATCTGTAGATGAATTTTATCGATTGGGAAAAATTTGCGACGCTCTTATTATTTCTTCGATGGACAGAGACCATTATACGCAAACGATGGAAGCGCTTGATCTTGGTTATGACATTCTGTTGGAAAAACCAATTTCGCCAAGTCCGGAGGAATGTTTAAGAATACAACAAAAAGCAAATGAAAAAGKTCGCAAAGTTATCGTTTGTCATGTGCTCCGATATACAAATTTCTTCGCAGAAATAAAAAAAATTATTGATAGCAATGAGCTGGGAAAGATCATAACCATTCAGCATAATGAAAACGTCGGAAATTATCATATGGCTCATTCTTTTGTAAGGGGGAATTGGAGAAACAGCGACCTAGCGAGCCCAATTATTATGCAGAAATCCTGTCATGATATGGATATATTGGCATGGCTTGTGGACAGTGATGCGAAGCGGATTTCTTCCTATGGGGACCTGACTTATTTTAAAGAAGAGAATGCACCAGCTAATAGCGCTGATCGATGCCTAGATTGTAAAGTTGCCGCAGATTRCCGCTTCGATGCCAGAAAGGCTTATCTTCCTATCAGAGGACAATGGCCGGCTACAACGATTTCGGTGGATCAGACTGAAGAGGGATTATTGAAGGCTTTGGAAACAAGCCCTTATGGACGCTGTGTTTATCGGTCTGATAATAATGTTTGTGACCATCAAGCATCCATTATTGAGTTCAAAAATGGCGTAACGGTCACCTTTAATTTAAGCGGTTTTACCAATAAGATGTATCGTACGCTTAAAATTATGTGCGAGCATGGAGAAATTAGAGGTGATGACAGCTTAAATATCATTGAAGTAACGCGGTTCACATCCAATATGTCTGAACAATATGAGCACACCGTGATCCGGCCAGCTGCCATGAATGGCGGACATAATGGCGGGGATACAGGACTGATGATCGATTTCTTGGACAATTTAGAAAATGAGGACAGCAACAGCAGATCTTCCATTGATAGATCAGTAGAAAGTCACATTATGGCCTATGCAGCTGAGAGAGCAAGGGTTACAGGTACAGTAATTGATATCGATCATTTAAAGGAAGAGCTGCAAGAAACATTACGCGATAGCCGCTCGATAACGATGCAAAGGTAGTGATGTAATGAGTTCAGTTGTGAAAGGTTTCTTATATGAGATAAAGAAAAACAGAATATTGTATCTCATGTGCGTGCCTGCGCTTGTTGTATTAATCATGTTCAGCTACATCCCTTTTGCAGGAATATGGATGGCATTTACCGACTTTAATGTAGTTGACGGCATATTTGGCAGTAAATTTGTTGGTCTTGATAACTTCACTTACTTTTTCTCTAAAAATAGCATGGGCTGGAAGGTTACCTATAACACCTTATACATTAACTTTTTCAGCCTCATATTAGGCATTATTGTTCCAGTCAGTATCGCTGTTTTCTTAAACGAGATACGCAATAAATCGTTTAAGCGGATTGCTCAAAGCATGATGTTTTTTCCCTATTTTATATCGTGGGTTGTAGTAGGCGCTATTCTTTATGGGATCTTCTCAACGGATGTAGGTGTTGCCAACAATATTTTGGAATTTTTTGGGGCAGATCCGATTAGATGGTATTCAGAACCGAAGTATTGGAAATGGATCATTATTCTATCGAGTGTTTGGAAGTGGAGCGGGTATAGCTCGATTCTTTACATGGCTGCAATGGCTAACTTTGATGGGAGCTTGTATGAAGCAGCGAAAGTAGATGGCGCGAATAAGCTGCAGCGCATTGTTTTCTTAACGATTCCTATGTTAAAACCAACGATTATTGTCTTAACTTTACTAAGCGTTGGACGGATCTTTTATGGTGACTTTGGTATGATATACGGCATTGTCGGCAATAACCCGGTACTTATTGACGAGGTTACCGTCATCGATACTTATGTTTACCAGTCTATGCGTACGTTGGGCTTTTCTTATTCGACTGCAATCGGATTATTTCAGTCTCTAATGGGATTAATTTTAATCTCTGCAGCTAACAAATCGGCTAAGAAAATAAACGATGGAGAGGGTCTATTTTAATAATGGAAACTAATCGATTGCTTGGAGATAAACTCGTAAAGAGCTTGGCGTACTGTTTTATTGGCTTATTTGCACTCGTTTGTTTATACCCGCTTGTATTGACCTTAAGTG
>NZ_JBFTSN010000524.1:0-3931 GCF_056400045.1 Paenibacillus sp. 01L418 | reverse complement strand
CCTTGGTTATACAACACTACAATTATTTTAACTTTACTTATTGTTCAAGCAATTTATCCAACAAGCGAACAATCATCGCAACTGACTCGGCACGGGAAGCAGATTCATTTGGTTTGAACAATCCGCTGCCTTTACCGCTTACGATACCTGCACTAGCAAAAGCATTAATTGGTTCAGAAGCCCAGTTCGTGACTACATCCGAGAACGGATTGGTTGCGCTAGGAACATAGTTCGTCAACCGAGCTAGCATTGCAACGATTTCAGCACGGGAAATTTTTTGATTAGGATGGAAAGAACCATCGCTATAACCTGTAATTATCCCATTAGCCTGTAATGCTGCAATCGCTTCTGAGGCCCAATGCCCCTTGGTGTCAGAGAAGGAAGCACTGTTTGAATTCGTTAAACCAAAAGCTTTTGCAAGCATCGTGGCGAACTCGGCGCGAGTTACATTTTCATTCGGATGGTAAGAACCATCACTATAGCCTTTTACAATCCCCATCTTAGCAGCACGCTCCACTACTAAAGCACTCCACGAAGATGCTGGGACGTCCGTAAATTTTAAAGCAGGAGCAGATTTCTCTTTTTCCACGATAGCCTTAACTACATCCACATCGATCTTGTCGTTGAAGACTGGTTTCGTAATCGTTGGTGTCGATGTTGGCGCCGGCGTTGCTTTTGGTGTTGATGTTGGTGTTGATGTTGGCGTTGGTGTTGGCGTTGGTGTCGGCGTTGGCTCAACTCCCGTTGTTTTCACGACAGTAAACTCATCGATCTTATTACCCGCACTTGTACGTGCTTCCACATGAATCCCGTCCTCAGTAATTTCAATAGCGGAATATACTGGCACGTCCTCATCAAAGATATGTTTCAAATAATTATATTGTGTACCATCATAAAATTTCCAGCCCGATGCACCACCATCAAGATAAACGGTACCTTCATTTGTATCCTTATTGGGCTTACCATCTTGCATTGGATAGGTACGCGCATACACATGATCATGACCTACTAGAACCAAATCAACTTTTTTCTCTTCTAAAATAGGTGCAAAATACGTTTGTGTATACTCAACAAGGGTTTCTCGACCATTTTCTGTATGGTAGGCAGGACGATGGAACATAACGATAGTCCATTTTTTACCATTTTTATTTAAATCTTCTTCGAGCCAAGCTGCTTGATCTATCATTTGTTCCTCTGTACCCTCTGAGTTCAATACGACAAAATGAGTATCATCAACCTCATAAGAGTAAGCATATTGAAGCTGAGATTCTGGTCCGTTCGTTGGGAAATTCGCCCCTTTGGTGAATACTTCTTTCCCTTCACTCTTCACATCATGATTACCCAATGTTAGAGCAGTTGGAATTTTTGTTGCGTAGACCGCAGATGCTTGCCAGAATTTCTGCCATTCTTCAAATGCGCCGCCTACATCAACCATATCTCCACCATGCATAATAAACTGTGTGGATGGATGTTGTTTCAAAGCGTTAGTCATTAGTTCTTGATAGGCTTGTATGCCTTGTGATTGATTCGTATGAGAATCTGTAATAAACAAGAATGAGGTCGGTGTTGATTTATTCTGATCAACTGTCGAATATTCATACCACGCCGACCAATTGCCCTCATAACCTACACGATATTTATAGGCGGTATTTGCTTTCAAACCTTCAATCAGAGCATTATGAAACCGGATTTCACCCTTCGTTCCATTTTCCTTCATACTAAGCACTTGAAGCTCACTCTCAGCTTGATGTTGTTTTACATGTTTGATATCAGGACTTTCTCCTGTTCCCCATTCACTAGCTTCAATGTATTCAAGATAAGTAATGGTTTGGTCTGGCTTTGTTTGCCAAGCAGCGCTCAGCTCAGAAGACATATCTTCTGCCACATAGGTTTGAACATATTGAGGTGCATCTGTACCGTATTGCTCCACGACTTCATAATTGACAACTTTACTGTTCTTATCACCGTTGACCGCTTGAACCTGATAGGTTCCAAGTGCCAATGTAGTTAGGTCTGTCGTTAATTGTCCTTTAGCATCTGTTTTACCAAGGCTGCTGTTCAATAACTGACTGCTAACATCCGATTCAGAAATATAACCTGTTGTTTGACCATCTGCGAAAATAATTTCGAATAATCCATCTTCAGCTTTTGCAGAAGCATAGTAACGTTCACCAGCTTTTGCAACCATTAATACCTCAGAAGACGTATCGTCATCCTCATATACATTAGACGTTACGGTGTTAACGGTAACTACTGAGCTTTGCTTTAATAATCCAATGAAAACAATGTCCGCACCTTCATACGGCTTGCCCACATGGTCTAATACTGTAAATGTAGAAGGCGTGCCTAAACCAACTCCCGTCATTTCCAGCTGATATGGAAATGCGATGGTATAGTGAATAGGAGCAGCGAGTGGTGAGCTAGTCTGAGCTTCGCCAGCTGTAAGATTTGTATTGCTCATGGTTATGGTCTTGTAAGCTTCACCACGCTCCAGCGCGGCATGAGAGCTCACTCTGAAGTTAACCGYAACGGAATTATGGGCTGCTGCTACGTTATTAAGTGCTACTTTAACCATCCCATGCTCATTATCAATATCTGAGGTTAGGGCAACACCAGTCGCCTGAGTAATGCTTTCAACTTGAAGAATACCCTTATCATAATTTAGTGCAAATTCTGCCTGTTCTGCATTCAAATAATCTTTGATACCTACTTGTACAGAGTAGATTTCGTTGCTTATTGCTTCTTTGTTAGCAGTCATGAACAATCGTTCTCCTGCATTCACTGTGAAGGCGAATGTTTTCCCTGACGGGTTACCAACCTTATCCTTCACTTCAATCACAAGCTCATGATAACCGCCATCCACATATTTTCCTGGGTAGGTTAATACCTTTGTATTTTCAGAATAGTCTACTTTATCCGTTATATTCGTTCCATCCAAAAGAACAGATAAGGTATTCAAATCCAAACCTGATCCTTTATCGTCCAGCTCAACCTTCAATGCATCAAGCGGAGCGCTTAACACTTCATTCGGAACAGGGGCTATAGGTTTAATAGTTGGAACTTCTTTATCCTCGTCAAGTTCCTTATAGATAAAGGTAATATCGTCTACCCAAATCGAGCCTTTATTTTTCTTGCTCATATTCGATTGTTTCAATTGGAAAAACAATTCAAGGACGATCGGACCTGGTTTTCCCTGCGGCACATCCGCCTCAATATATTTCCAACCAGACCAGTCTACACCCATTTGATTTACATCATAAAATTCTGCTTGGAATGAAGATCCGCCTTTATCTCTAAATTTTGTCGTTAGCAAATGTCCTTCATTGTTCCCATAAACCCACATCCCTACTTTAGTAGGGTAGCCTGTTACTGGAATATTCCCTGTTTTATACCCGACTTCAATTTGAGAAGGGTTATCTACGATGCCAATCATATCGTAATCAATTCTAGCTGAATATTGTCCATTTCTTACATGCTTCTTGTTGTTCTCCAAGTGCAGCGTAGCATCATACATGCGTTTAGGATTAAATTTCACATCTGAGATTCCATCTTCAAAATCTTCAACGATAACATTTGGCGATGCTTCATCTACTGCAAAGACATGGTTTTTTTGACCAAAACCGCTATGTAGTCCCCCTCCTAGCAGCGTTATAATGGATGCAATTACTATTGTCTTGCGTAATACTTTTGCTCTCATTACGTTTCCTTCTCCCTTAATAAAATGGTTAGTCAATGAGAACTATAACAGTGCATTGTAAAATTAAACCTCCTTAACTATTAAGAAATTTTATTTTTATTCACAAAAATTGTAATTAAGCGTCCTTTCGAGTTTAGCTGTGATGGAAAAAAAGCGAGTAGGAAATACAAAAAAACCCGATCTCATTCGATCGGGTTTTCTATTTCCGCGGAATTAATTCATCGTACTTTCCCC
>NZ_JBFTSN010000523.1:0-3933 GCF_056400045.1 Paenibacillus sp. 01L418 | reverse complement strand
ATACAGGCGGACAGCGTGCTTCCTACAACGGCTCTGAATACGAAGCTAAATGGTGGACAAAAGGAGAGCGCCCAGATATTAGCAGCGTGTGGAAATTAATTGGTCCATGCGGCAATGCAGGACCAGCCGATACTACAGCGCCAACTGCCCCAAATAATCTTCAAGCAACAGGTGCTACAGCTTCTACCATTAGTCTTTCATGGGGAGCATCAACGGATAATGTCGGAGTTACCGGTTACACCGTTTATTATGGCTCTTCCAGCCTCAATGTTGCTGGAATTACAGCTACCGTTAGCGGTCTTACAGCAAACACAACCTATAGCTTTACAGTGAAAGCAAAGGATGCTGCAGGAAATTTGTCGGCAGCTAGCAACGTACTTCAAGCCTCAACAACAGCTGGCTCAGGTGGAACAACGACTTGGGCTGCTCAAGCAAGCTATGTTGCTGGAAGTACAGTAACCTACGCAGGCCTCTCCTATGTTTGTCTCCAGCCTCATACCTCACTGGTTGGCTGGGAGCCGCCAAATGTGCAATCTTTGTGGCGGCTTCAATAGTAAAGTAAAAAAATGGACTATGGGCGCAATAACTCATAGTCCATTCCTATCTTATATTACATTTCTAATTGAAGTTTACGGGTATTCAGCATGCCCTCCAGCCCCGTAGGATCGTTGCTTACTTTATATTGTACAAACGCTTCAGCTTTATCGGATGTACGAATGCGCAGCGGCTTCGTCTCCATATTTACTAACTGAAGCACAACATCAGCAACAGATTCAGAAGTTTGAGGAACGGAGTTTCGCTTGGAAAAGGTATTAATAATGGTGTCATACGTTTGTTTATATTCATCATCTGGAATACCGCCTGTTTTTTCAATATGTGCAAAAACAGTATTGTTGAAATGGGTCCCAATTGCTCCAGGCTCCAGCAGAGTCACATCAATATTAAATGCAGGCTTGTAGTAGGTCGCTAAGCTCTCCAACAACCCTTCAACTGCAAACTTGCTTGCGCAATAAATTTCATTTAATGGTTGTCCGACCAATCCGCCTACGCTCGTCGTTGCGATCAAATGCCCAGAGTTTGATTTGCGAAGGAGTGGCAAACCCGCTCGAATCGTATGCATAACCCCGTACACATTCGTATCAAAAACAGCTTGAATTTCCTCGAAAGTAGCTTGACCTAGTGCACGTAATAGCCCAAATCCTGCGTTGCAAAATAAAACATCCATATAACCGTGTTTTTGCTTAATGACCTCAAATGCCTGCTCTAATGATTCCGGTTTAGTTACTTCCATTTCAATGAAATGGAAATTTGGCTGATCGCTATACTTTGTTTGATCACGTTCTGCATGCCGAGTTCCARCGTAGACGATCCATCCCTCTTCAGCAAATTTTAATGCTGTTGCAAGACCTATTCCGGATGAGGCACCTGTAATGGCAATAATTTTATTCATGCCTGATTCTCCTTTTTTTAAAATATGGAAACGATCTGTGCAGTATGATGCCGATTATGCCAAATGAATCGTTGAAGCGCAGCATCAAGACTCATGGCGCCATGAGTTGGACTTGTAAACGTTCGTTGAAAATCGGATGATTGTAAAGATCGGAGAATTGCTGTAAACCGACCATGAATGGATTCTAGGAGATTCAGCGATGTTTCGAGCGGTGTTTCATAATCGCTTAATTCCGCCCATAAATTTTCTCTATACGAGCTAGCCGTGGGATTATTCTCCGTTAGCGCTCTCTTGAAACGGATAAAAGCATTCATATCGTTGTCAGCCATATGGTGAACAACCTGCCTGACGGTCCAACTGCCCGGACGGTATTGTAAAAGCAGCTGCTCAGACGTTAAATTTTGTACCGTGTGCCGCAGAGTCGGAGATATTTGCGACACATCCTCAATCCAGCTTTGCCGAAGCTCGGTCGTTGCATGCTGTATGAGTTCAAATTGCCCGATTGGATAACGTAAATCATTCATATGCTCACCCCCCATTCTTTAATTAACCTTCAATAAACATAGGGATTTCCATATGGTTAGGATTAGAAATCCATTGTGACAATACATTTCTCGTTGGCGCTCCCATAATAAAATTCAAGTCATTATCGGGATGCAAACTATAGTCGGTTATCTCATGCAATGGAATCCATGCTATGCCAATCTGATGAAGGTCTGGTGTTTCACCGACCRATGCTTCATTGTCGGACGTAATAGCACACAAAAACGTAAAATCAATTTGATGAACATCCGGTTCTAATTCAAAAAACGATGAATCTCTTTTTGCGATAAACTCATTAATAAAAAGTAATTGTTCAATTTCAACCTTTAAACTTACCTCTTCTAATACTTCTCTCTTCAACGTTTCATGGATACTTTCACCATGTTCCTGCCCTCCTCCTGGGAGAACATAAAATTCTCCTTGGACACCAGCCCTCCGTAAGACGAGCAATTGCTCGTCTTTTATAATGACTGCCCTAGCTGCCGTTCTAATTCTCACGTTATCACCTCATTATTGTTATCGCGTTTTCCTTGAAGATTTACATTTGCTGATTGCCTTATTGCTCTTGCATTTTTTATGCTTGTCGCTTCTAATAATTTGTTTAAAATATGTACTGGAGTGTTGGCGTTTTGGGATAATGACAGCCAAACATAGGGCTCTTTTGTCTCAAAAAGGGATTGAAACTCTTCAAGTGTTAAATCATTGCGGTTCGCATATTTAGCAGTGTCCACCACAGTAAGCAATCTTTGCAATGAATCTGCATCCATATTCCTGTTTATAGCCGCTTCGAGCAATCTTCGCTTTTCAGGTGATGACGGCTGTTTATAAATCAAGCTCTCCATCATCCATTTATGATAATCGTATTTGTTAAACAGCAGCTCCATTTCTTCATGGCTAAAGGATAGTTGAGTGTAGACGTCTATCGCTAGTGTCAATAAGGCTTCGTCTACGATCTCTGCTAATCTCCACAAGACATCGTAGTCTTGTTTGGAGTGACCTAAATCCATAATAGCAATATTCCTATCTATAAGGGAAAAAGCGATTTGTTTCGGGAGAGGTTTATCGTATAACGAGATCAGGTTTTTCCAAACCTCCTCCTCCCCATCCGTATTCTTAGCTTCATTGTAAATTTCAAATAATATGTCTTCCGTTAATTCTATTTCCATTTGATTAGAATGTAACAATTGTTCGATAAAAGGATTCATTTTACTCCACTCCTTTCATTAAGAAACGTCAATCCATAGCATACAGATTATTAAATTATTCAATAGCTTGATCCAATAGTTGTTGATTCATATCCGAAATCGTTTCATTTGTATAATAGGCAAGATGTGGTGTACATACAACATTAGGCAGATCATATAGCTTTCGAACGTTTGCTCTAATTTATTTCGTTCCTGTGCTGTTAGATGAATTGTTTTGTCTACTGCACATTGCCATTTCTGCTTCATTTCTATCCTCATCTCATGAATTCTATAGGTTTAATTTCATAATAATAGAGAACCTAAACCGTTTCCAATATCTAGTTTATATAGGAAAAATAGATACAACCTATAACAAAGCACCTCAGAAATTGAAACAGCGACAGCCTAGGATATGAAAATAAAGTCCTAGAGTGTCGCTGTTTTATGAACTTTCTATCCGCTCATTTTAGCATCGCACTGGCAATTGTCAAAAAGTCCTCTCGACCAATCTCAAAATGACCGTAGCGGAAGGAATACCCCCAATTTCGGTTCCCGCGAGTGAAGCTAAGCTTTTCTAAAAGACCTCTAATCTGTACCTCACGGCATGAAATATAGCGGATATTTCTGCGTAATGGCACAAATGATTCTGACATCTGATATTCGTAGACTATATCATCATCCACTTCCCCGATAGCGGTAAACGCTTGGAGTGGTGCCCCTTTCCTCATTTCTGTTCGCGGGGAATAGTAGATCAAC
>NZ_JBFTSN010000522.1:0-3934 GCF_056400045.1 Paenibacillus sp. 01L418 | reverse complement strand
AGCTTAACAAGCTGATTCCCTTTTTTTGGTGTATGATTCAAAGCTTAACCATATAATCATTTGAGGCTTAAAATATGTTCGGCAATTTTATGGCCATGATACCGTCCTGATTCGATGAAAATTTCATTTGCTTCATGTCTGGAGGCTACCACACCTGCCAGATAAATGCCTGGAACATTCGTTTCCATAGTATCTTCGTTGAAGGTTGGATACCCTTCTTCCTCAATCGTAACGCCGCTTGTGTTAAGGAAGTTGCGATCGGGATGGAAGCCGGTCAAAGCTAATACAAAATCATTTTCCAAACGGATCTCACCTTCAGGTCCTAGTACAGTGATCTCATTGTTTTCGATAGAGGTTACAGTTGACTGAAACAGCATGCGRATAGAGCCTTTCGTTACTTTGCTCTGGAAACCTGGCTTAACCCATGGCTTAATGCTGGTGGAATAATCATTGCCGCGATAGACGACCGTTACCTCTGCACCGACCCTCTCAAGCTCTAAAGCTGCATCGATTGCGGAGTTGCTGCCGCCAATAATGGCAACTTTCATACCAACATAAGGATGCGATTCGCGAAAGAAATGACTAACCTTATCGAGCTGCTCACCGGGAATGCCCAGCTCATTCGGATGATCGAAATAACCAGTAGCGATGATGACATACTTGCTTTGGTATGTGCGCTTCTCGCCAAAACGATCTTCTCCATGCAAAATAAACTGTCCATTCTCAGGCGTAATCTTATTTATCATTTCATAGGCTTGCACACGAACGTTTTTGCGCTGCGCGGCTGTTCTATAATAATTAAGTGCTTCCAGTCTGGAAGGCTTATCGTTAGCCGTTGTGAATGGTATATCGCCGATTTCAAGATTTTCTGGACTGCTGAAAAATTGCATATAAGTGGGATATTGCGAGATTGAATGTACAATGTTGCGTTTCTCTATGACTAGTGGCTGGAGACCAATCCGTTCGAGTTCAATCGCTGCTGCCAAGCCGCACGGACCGCCTCCAATGATGATGGCTTCTTCTTTTTGCATTCGTATTACCCTCCTATACTATAACGAAGCGATATAAATTCTAATATAACGATCATTTTACTGCGAGGCGTACATATTGTGCAAATCTGGATTTATGGCTCTCGTGTACATGCAATATATTATTGTATAATAATGTGTAACCATTCTTATTTGTATACCGGTTCTATGAAACTAGCTTTATTTCACAAAATGATAGGAGGAGATCACATGCGGCGACGTTTTGTAATAGAGGCAGTACTGGTGGCAACGTATGGACATCTTCTTGTACCGAGTCGTCCAATTGATTTTGTCGTTCCTTATTCATCCATAGCTGAGCTGTATGAAATGAGAGACGGTGTTGAACCTGTCATGGATGATCCAGATGATGATGGGCATGTAAAAACCAAAATAAATGAACTTATTGCTTTTTTTGAGGATGCTCTTAATCGCAAAAAAATTGAAAAGGCCATGCAAGTGCCTTGGCGAGAAAGCTCTCCGCTCATTCTAAATGATACGATTCATTTTACGGTCGTGCATGCTGTCGATAATGCCCATTATGGCGAGATGTTCGATCCGATCGAAACGGAATTGCTGTTAACAGGATTGAAGCTGCAAGTCCCATTGCTGTCGGATCAGTTTGAGTTTCAAGATAAGCTGATAGAAGCAGAGGTCCCTGTACAAATTTACGATATTGAAGATTTTGAGTTTGCGGTAGAGGAAGGCATCTCCTCAAGCGACTTTGATTTGCCGAATGAGTCGGACAGGTTTTAAATCATTTTTTTTGTAAAAACCTCTTGCGCAAAGGCAGAAACAGGTGTTAAGATTTGGATGGGTTAGGAAAATATGATCAAATGGATACGAAAAGGGGGGCTCACGAATGTTTTTCAATCAGATTGGAATGAATGTCGAAGGCGCGCAGTTTAGCATGAATTTCCATTCCGTTGTTCAAACATGCCGATCGGGCTGCCTTCGTTCATTGGTGTCAACGCAGCTTTTTTGACCGTTGCACGCTATTATACGAAGATCTCAAGCCGATTATGGCTTGAGGTCTTTTTTTGTTTCCTATAGGGGAAGGGSCAATCCAATGAAAACGCTGTTACGTTTGATGATTTATGTAAGACCGAGTGCCAAATGGGTATTTACAGCGGTTATCATTATGATTTTTGCGACGATATTCGATTTGGTAGCTCCTTGGGTATTAGCCAAAATATTTGACGAAGGAATCGGAAAAAGCAATATGTCCGTCGTGATCGGATTAACACTTGCTTTGGCAGGCATTCAAGCTTTAAAGAGCTTGGGCATGTTTATACAAGGTTATTCCCAAGAGCTGGTCGGTCAAAATGTCGTGTTTAAACTCCGGAAAGAGCTTTATGAGCATTTGCAGCGGTTATCATTTTCTTATTATGACCGTGCGCAGACTGGTCAGCTCATGTCCAGAATGACTGGGGATATTGATGCGGTAAAAAACTTTGTCGGGTTTGGAGCGATGAACCTATTTACTGGCATGCTGACGTTTATCGGAACGACGATTTTCATGATGACGATGCAATGGAAAGTAACTTTAATCAGCTTAATTACAATTCCTTTTATTTTGTTCGTCTTATTTCGCTTTAACCACAAAGTAGGACCAGCTTGGTCCAATATTCGTGAACAAATGGGGCGCTTAACGACTACGCTTCAAGAAAATATTTCAGGCATTCGAGTTGTCAAATCTTTTGCAACGGAGTCCGTAGAACAAAGGAAATTCGCTGAGCGAAATGAGCAAAACTTTGATACAAATATGGACCGGGCAAGGCTGGAGGCAAAAGCATTTCCCCTCATGGGCTTTTACGGAGGACTCACGTTTGTTTTGATGATCTGGATCGGTGCTATTTTTGTTGCTCGGGAAGAGATGTCGATTGGTACCTTCATAGCGTTTCAATGGTACACATGGGGCATTATTTGGCCGCTGAATATGCTAGGCTGGCAAATTAATATTTTCCAGCAAGCGATTAAAGCAGCTCCACGTGTATTTGAAGTGCTGGACACACCGGTTGATATTCAAACCCCTGAACAAGCGATAAATACGGACGGAATGCACGGCAACGTCGTTTTTGATCGTGTAACATTCTTCTTCTCCGATCAGGATTTAGCGAAGGATAAGCCGATATTGGATGAGGTTTCTTTCCAAGTGAAGCAAGGTGAGGTGATCGGTGTACTCGGTGCCACGGGTTCAGGCAAAAGCAGTCTGATTGGCTTGCTTTCTCGTTATTATGATGTGTCCAGTGGCAGTGTACTCATTGATGGTGTAGATGTGCGGGAATATGAGCTTGATGGACTGCGGCGAAGCATAGGTATTGTACCGCAAGAGACCTTCTTGTTCTCAGCATCGATTAGAGATAATATCGCCTACGGTCATCCGGATGCGACGCAGGAGCAAATTGAGGAGGCAGCACGCAAATCGCAAATCCATTCCTTCATCGAAAGCATGCCAAGCGGCTACGATACGCGAATTGGTGAGCGGGGTGTCGGGCTCTCTGGCGGGCAAAGACAACGTGTGGCGCTTGCTCGTGCGATTTTAATGGATCCGCCAATTTTAGTACTGGATGAAGCGACAGCGAGTGTAGATACAGCAACAGAATCAGCTATTCATGAAGCTTTATTAGAAGTCATGAAGGGTCGCACGACATTTATAATCGCGCAGCGGCTTTCCTCGATTCAGCATGCGGACCGTATTATTGTGCTTGAAAATGGCCGTGTGGCTGAAGAAGGCACACATAAGGAACTAAACGAAGGCAGTGGCTTCTTCCGTCAATTGTTTGATAGACAGAAGCAAATCGCACATCAATAGAAGAGAGGTGAAATCATGAGTCAAGTGGAGTGGGATATGGATTCTGATGTAGAAGAGAAGCCGTTTAATGGGAAATACATGCGGCGTATGCTTC
>NZ_JBFTSN010000521.1:0-3938 GCF_056400045.1 Paenibacillus sp. 01L418 | reverse complement strand
GTATAAGTCAGGAGGATTTTGTGTGAAAAAAATAAGTATATTAGGTTCGACAGGTTCAGTCGGAACACAAACGCTGGACGTTATTGCCCATGATCCTGATCGTTATCAGGTTGTTGGCTTGTCCGCTGGTGCGAATGTCGATTTGATTATAGAGCAAGCCAAACAATTTAAACCTTCGCTCGTTAGCTTGGCTTCCAAAGCAGACGCAGAAGCCGCTCGTCCCCATATGCCGCCTGGAACAAAGGTTGTCTATGGCGAAGAAGGACTTGTTGAAGTAGCCGCTGGGACGGACGCTGATGTCGTTGTGACTGCAATTATGGGAAGCAGAGGGCTGCCGGCAACATTGGCGGCGATTGATGCGGGGAAAATGATTGGTTTGGCGAACAAAGAGACACTCGTAACGGCAGGTCATATCGTAATGGAACGTGCGAAACAGCGCGGAGTATCGATTTTGCCGATAGACAGTGAACATTCGGCGATTTTTCAATGCTTAAACGGCGAAGATCGCAAATCTATCAATCAAATTACATTAACAGCCTCTGGCGGCTCCTTTCGTGATCGCACAAGAGAACAGCTTGAGGGTGTAACAGTAGCTGAAGCGCTAAATCATCCCAATTGGTCGATGGGCGCAAAAATTACGATTGATTCAGCGACTATGGTTAATAAAGGGCTAGAAGTTATTGAGGCAAGATGGCTGTTCGATGTTACATACGATCAAATAGGTGTCATTATTCATCCGGAGAGCATCATTCATTCTTATGTGGAGTTTACCGATCACAGCATAATCGCGCAGCTTGGAATGCCGGATATGCGAGTACCGATTCAATATGCGTTGTCATATCCGGAACGGAATGTAACCCCGACAAGCAGGCTGAACCTGGCACAAATCGGAAAGCTGCATTTTCGCGAGATGGATTTTGAAAGATATCCATGTCTAAGGCTGGCATTCGAGTGCGGGAAGCTAGGTCAATCAGCTCCTGCAGTATACAATGCTGCAAACGAGGTTGCGGTGGCACGGTTTTTGAAGGGTGAAATTACGTTTCTTGACATTGAACGGATATTGGAAACGGTCGTTGGCAAGCACGAAGCAGCTGATATCAATGATTTGCAGATGATCTCAGAAGTGGACGCTTGGGCAAGACAGCTGGCCCAATCCGTATAATATCGGTTAAATTCCGGTTCTCTTGTATCGGACGGGAGAATAATGATAATCTATGTACAGGCCGTAACGAACAGGAGGCTTCAGCTTAATGCACATGATTCAAGTTGTTTTCTTGACCATACTCGTTTTTTTCGTGATCGTAACGATCCATGAATGGGGTCATTACTATTTCGCAAAACGCGCAGGCATATTGGTGCGAGAATTCGCAATTGGCYTCGGGCCGAAGCTTTTTTCGGTAAAACGTGGCGAGACGAGATATACGCTTCGATTAATACCTGCCGGCGGTTTCGTTCGAATGGCGGGAGAAGATCCAGAAATCGTTGATGTCCAGCCCGGTCAAACGATCGCGGTTCGTCTGAAAGACAATAAAGTGACTAGACTTTATTTGGATCGTCTTGATGACCGCAGCGGTGTTATTCGCGGAGAAATCGTGGCGATCGATCTTGAGCGCAAGCTATCTGTTACACTTGACGTAGAAGGGGAAAACGAGATTTTCTCGGTACACCCTACTGCTTTAATGATCACAAAAGGCAAAGAAACACAAATCGCGCCGCTCGACAGACAATTTGGCAGCAAAACAGTAGCGCAGCGTGCACTTGCTATTTTTGCTGGCCCTATGATGAACTTTGTGCTTGCATTTGTATTGTTTGCTACCTACATTCAGTTAGCAGGTGTTCCTGTTGAGTCGCCTGATAAGCTGCTTGTTAATGAAATATCAGAAGGCATGCCAGCTGATAAAGTAGATTTGAAAAAGGGCGATGTCATCGATGCAGTCAACGGTATCAAAATCGGAGCTGATTTTGATAAAATGATCGCGATTATCGGTAAATCACCAAATGTTCCTGTTAAAATGGATATTATTCGTGACGGCAAAGCTCAGCAAGTTGTTATAACACCTGAACCGAATAAAGAGGGTGTAGGCAAGGTTGGGATCAGTGCCGCATTGCCAACACGTCCGGCTACTTTCTCTGAAACGTTCACAGGCGCAGGCAAGCTCATGAAAAACATGACAGTAAGCATTTTTGAAGGCTTCAAGAAGCTTATTTTCGGAGAGTTCAAGCTTGATGATCTTGGCGGACCTGTGCGAACAGCAGAAGTAACAAGCCAGATTGCTCAGCAAGGCATTGCTCAGTTAACATCATGGACAGCACTGCTAAGCTTGTATTTAGGAATATTTAATTTGCTGCCGATTCCTGCCCTTGATGGAAGCCGCCTCATATTCCTCGGAATTGAAGCGATTAGACGCCGGCCGATTGATCCGAACCGTGAGAGCATGGTACATTTTGTCGGTTTCGCGCTCATCATGTTATTAATGCTCGTAGTAACTTATAATGATATTTTACGATTGGTAAAAGGGGAGTAAATAGTCGCTTATGTCTAAGGATAAACAGTTTGTTACAGAAATCACGCCTCAAAGCGAGGATTTCTCCAGATGGTATATTGATGTTATTAAAAAAGCCGAGCTTATGGATTATTCGCCTGTAAGAGGCTGTATTGTGTTCCGTCCTGAGGGCTATGAGCTTTGGGAAAATATTCAGCGTGATCTGGATCGCCGCTTTAAGGAGACGGGACATCGCAATGCGTATTTCCCGCTCTTTATTCCAGAGAGCTTTTTCCAGAAAGAAAAAGAGCATGTTGAAGGTTTTAATCCCGAACTGCCTTGGGTAACTGAAGCAGCTGGCGAGAAGCTCGAAGAACGCCTTGCAATTCGTCCAACATCGGAAACGATGTTTGGACACATGTATTCCAAATGGATTCAATCGTACCGCGATCTTCCGCTGCTCATTAACCAATGGGCAAACGTCGTTCGCTGGGAGAAGCGCACAATGCCATTCCTTCGTACGAGTGAGTTTTTGTGGCAAGAAGGCCATACTGCGCATGAAACAGAAGAGGAAGCGCGTCAAGAGACGATGCAGATGCTTGATGTTTACACGCAGTTCGTTGAAGAATTCCTTGCTATCCCTGTAATTAAAGGTGAAAAAACGCCTTCTGAGCGGTTCGCTGGTGCGGTTGATACGTATTCGATCGAAGCGATGATGAAGGACGGGAAGGCTGTTCAAGCCGGAACATCGCATTATTTGGGTACGAAGTTTGCAGTTGCTTTTGATATTAAATTCCTTGATCGTGAGAATACATTGCAATTCGCTCATACAACTTCTTGGGGCGTGAGCACAAGACTAATCGGCGCCCTTATTATGGTTCATGGCGATGATCGTGGTCTGGTGCTGCCTCCTAAAGTTGCTCCAACACAAGTGGTTATGATTCCAATTGGCCCTGCAAAAATGCGCGAGCAGGTTGTTGGCCGTGTGGATGAGCTTTATGCAGAGCTTAAGAAAGCCGGTATTCGCGTACGCGTGGACGATCGTGCTGACGTGAGCCCAGGCTGGAAGTTTAACGAATATGAGATGCGCGGTGTTCCACTACGCCTTGAGCTTGGACCGCGTGATATGGAAAATGGACAAGTTGTGCTTGTTTCCAGAGTTACTGGAGAGAAGCGTATTGTACAGCAAGCTAATCTTCTAGCAGAAATTGAAGCTATGCTTGAAGAAACGCATCAAGAAATGTTTAATCGTGCGAAGCAGTTCCGTATTGACAACTCTCGTTCGGTTGAAACGCTTGATGAAATGAAAAGCTTTTTGGAAGAACAGCGCGGCTTCGTAGAAGCTGGCTGGTGCGGCTCTGCTGCTTGCGAGAAGCAGGTCAAGGAAGAAACTGGAGCGACAAGCCGGAATATTCCATTTGCCCCTGAATCGCACAAAGAAACATGTCTCGTATG
>NZ_JBFTSN010000520.1:0-3973 GCF_056400045.1 Paenibacillus sp. 01L418 | reverse complement strand
ACGCTGCTCGTATTCGCAGCTGCATGTGGTAATAATAGCGGAAATAAAGGTTCTGAAAATACAGGATCTAAGAATAACACTGCAACTAACGCACCAGCTGGTGAAGATGTGAAATTGTCAGGCGAAATTAAAATTGATGGTTCARGCACAGTGTTCCCACTTACAGAAGCAGCAGCTGAAGAATTCAACAAAGAGCACAAAGATGTACGAGTACCGGTTGGCGTATCTGGCACAGGCGGCGGCTTCAAACAATTTTGCGCAGGCGAAATTGCCATTGCAGATGCTTCCCGTCACATCAAGGATGAAGAAGCAGCAGCTTGTAAAGCAGCTGGCATCGAATATACAGAGCTTTCTGTAGCATTTGACGGTTTGTCTGTTGTTGTAAGCAAAGACAATGACTTCATCGACCACTTGACAGTTGAAGAGCTGAACAAAATCTTTACAACTGGCAGCACAGTAACAACTTGGAAAGATGTTCGCGACACTTTCCCTGCTGAGCCGATCGTAATGTTCTCACCAGGCGCTGATTCCGGAACTTATGACTACTTTAATGAAGCTATTCTTGAAAAAGCAGGCATTCGCAATGATAAAGCAATCAGCTTCTCTGAAGATGACAACGCACTTGTTCAAGGCGTAGCAGGCAGCAAATACGGCATTGGCTACTTCGGTTTTGCTTACTTTGAAGAAAACCAAGATAAATTGAAAGTTGTTCCTGTAGACGGCGGCAAAGGCGCTATTGCACCAACTTATGACACAATTAAAGACGGCACTTATGCTCCATTGTCCCGTCCGCTCTTCATCTATGCAAACAATAAAGAGCTTGAGCGTCCAGAAGTGAACGCATTCGTTAAATACTATATCAACAACATCGGTACTTTTGCTGGCGAAGTTGGTTATGTATCCCTTCCAGATGAGCAATACGCAACTGAAGCAGCAAAAATTAAATAAGTAACAAACGACCTGATGAAAATGTGTGGTGTCTCGAGGGACATCACCTTTTTATCGGCACAAATGTAAACGAATTGTAAAGGCAAGAAGGAGGACGCTGCAATGCCAAGCCAAGGGCTGCAAACGGTCAGTAAGGCTCAAACAAACAGCAAGGAAGTCTATGATTTCAAAAATAAACGCGTAAGCATCATGAACAAATTGATGCCAATCCTATTGTTCCTGTGTGCATCCGTATCTGTTCTAACTACAATAGGTATTGTCGTCACACTCATCTCAGAGACCTATCAGTTTTTTCAAAAAATACCGATTTTTGATTTCTTGTTTGGGACCAAATGGTCACCGTTAATTCCGCCCAAAAGCTTCGGCGTTTTGCCGCTCCTGTCAGGCACGCTCATGATTACGTTTATCGCTTGTTTAGTCGCTATCCCTCTAGGGCTTGCAAGTGCCATTTACTTATCAGAATATGCACCGAAGCGGGTTCGTAAAGTAATTAAACCGATATTGGAGGTACTCGCAGGAGTTCCAACCATCGTATATGGTTACTTTGCTCTTAGCTTGGTTACACCTCTTATTCAAAGTATTTTTCATAGCGCCGGCGTGTTCAACGCATTAAGTGCCGGTATTGTTGTCGGTATTATGATTATTCCTATGGTTTGCTCGCTAAGTGAGGATGCGATGTCCTCTGTACCGCGCAGCTTGCGTGACGGCGCTTATGCGCTTGGCGCAACACGGTTCGAGGTTGCTTTGAAAATCGTTGTGCCAGCAGCCTTCTCGGGTATCGTGGCTTCTGCCGTACTTGCTTTCTCAAGGGCGATCGGCGAGACGATGATCGTTACGGTAGCGGCAGGCTCTACACCTAATATGACGGCTAATCCGCTCGAGAGCATCCAGACGATGACCGCTTATATCGTTCAGGTCAGCCTTGGGGATACGCCGCATGGAACGGTTGAGTATGGATCGATCTTCGCGGTCGGCATGACGTTGTTCGTCATTACATTCCTACTCAATATTCTTGCCCAGTACATTGCAAGAAGATTCAGAGAGGAGTACTAAGATGAACATATTTCTAGATGCAAACCGCAAGCAAATTGCTAATCGGCRGAAAAAGGATTGGATGCTTCATATCCTGTTCGTCGCCGCTACTTCCATCGGCGTTCTCGCGCTTTGCGCGTTAATCGTAGATATTTTGATCGACGGTATTGCAAGGCTCCAGCCTGATCTATTCACGAACTTCCCGTCTCGCAAAGCGGACGGTTCCGGAATGAAGTCGGCGCTGGTTGGTACGATTTACATGCTGCTTATTATGGCGCCTATTTCCTTTATTTTTGGAGTAGGAGCTGCGATTTTCTTGGAGGAATATGCGAAAAAGGGCCGGATTACCCGGATGATTCAGCTTAATATCAGTACACTAGCGGGCGTTCCGTCCATCGTATATGGTATTTTGGGCTTAACCTTGTTCGTACGACTGCTCGCTCTTGATCGCAGCCTCATTGCAGGGGCGCTCACGATGACGCTGCTTGTGCTTCCTATTATTATCGTATCTGCACAAGAAGCGATTCGTGCCGTTCCGAAATCACGCCGTGATGCTTCGTTCGCTCTAGGCGCGACCAAGTGGCAGACCGTTTCTCGCTCTGTTATGCCCTCAGCTCTTCYGGGCGTACTAACTGGCGTCATTCTTGCTATGTCTCGTGCAATTGGAGAAACGGCACCGCTAGTTATGATTGGAGCATTAACGTATGTTGCCTTTTTGCCAGAAGGTCTTAAGGATTCGTTTACGGTTATTCCTATTCAAGTGTACAACTGGTTGTCCAAGCCACAGCTTGAATTTAAGGAGCTTGCGGCCAGCGGTATTATCGTTTTACTAGCGCTGCTGTTGCTAATGAACTTTTCGGCTATTTTGCTTCGCAACAAGTATCAGAAGAATATTTAGGAGGAAAACGATATGGAAGCACTTATTAATATTAACAAGCTGAATTTGTTTTACGGCGCTTTCCACGCTTTGAAGGATGTAACGCTAACGATACCTGAGAAAGCAATCACTGCATTCATCGGTCCATCCGGCTGCGGAAAGTCAACTTTGCTTCGTACACTAAACCGTATGAACGATATGATTCCGGGCACTCGGATCGAGGGAGGTATCGCCATTGGCGGTACTGAAATTTACTCGAATGAAGTGGATGTAGAAACACTGCGCAAAAAGGTCGGCATGGTATTCCAACAGCCAAATCCATTCCCGAAATCGATCTATGATAACGTGGCATACGGTCCTCGCCTGCATGGTATTACTAGCAAGCGCGAGCTCGATGAAATTGTAGAAACAAGCTTGAAATCCGCGGTATTGTGGGATGAAGTAAAGGATCACTTGAAACGTTCCGCGTTCGGTTTATCTGGTGGACAGCAGCAGCGCCTTTGTATTGCCCGCGCACTTGCAGTAAACCCAAATATTTTGCTTATGGATGAGGCGACATCAGCGCTTGACCCGATTTCCACGCTGAAAATTGAAGAGCTTGCTCAAGAATTGAAAGATAAATACACAATCGTGATGGTTACTCACAATATGCATCAGGCAGCCCGCGTATCCAATCAAACGGTGTTTTTCTTGAATGGCGAGGTCGTTGAATACTCGGATACGGAGAAGCTGTTCTCCAATCCAACCGATCAGCGCACAGAAGATTATATAAGCGGACGTTTCGGCTAAGCCAAACGGATCGTGGGAGAAAACTTCTATTCAAGAGGTTGAATCATATGATTTTGGCCTTGCGAATGATGTTGTTTTACAAACCTTGTAGGGGGAATGCCGTTCATGATGACCACGCGTAAAGAGTTTGACCAAGGACTAGAGCATCTTCATAATTTGCTGATTGATATGGGTACTTTTGTTGAAAAAGCGCTCGTAGAATCGATGGAAGCATTAAAAACCGTTGATGTTGACCGTGCGAAGCAGGTCATAAAGCTGGACCCGTCGCTTAACCAAATGGAAGAAAAGATTACGGAAATCGGCTCGAAGCTGATCGCTACGCAGCAG
>NZ_JBFTSN010000519.1:0-4002 GCF_056400045.1 Paenibacillus sp. 01L418 | reverse complement strand
CGATGAAAGCTCTCCTCGAAATAAATAGCGCTCAATAACCTTAATGGTATGCTCAGGTATAGCCGTATGCCCCTCAGAAGCATGAGCTAGTCCAGCAGCTTTGCCGTATGGCATGTTCCATGCCAGCAAAGAGCTAATATAACCTTCTTTCCACTGCTTAAATCCGCTTACCGTTTGACCAGTACCTATTTTAATTTCAAACGCCATGTACTTATTTACGCTTTGAGTCAGAAACTCAGCAAATTCCCGCTCCAATTCGTGGTCCGCAGCGATTACAAAATGCATGAGGCCAGGATAATTGGTATCACGAAATACCTCCATCTTCCCTTGGAACTTGTCTGCGCATTCTCTTGATATGATATCGAACGGCAATCGAAACTTGTCCGGCGTACGGTCAACCGAAGCGCTTGATTCCCCTCGCTCCCATAGCCCTGCTGTAATAAACCTAACCTCACGTTTATCCCATAAATCCAGCTCAAACAATCGGGAACGATCTTTTATAGTACTCTCCTGCAAAATCTCTTCCTTTACGAGATGAACGATAAAATGCTCTTTCATTTCCTTATAATATTGGGAGAGCCGCCACTGCGTCATAGCCGCCTGATCATGGCTTTGCCTTTCCTTGTCCAGCTCCTTCTTTACGTTTGAAAGCGTGTCGGTCAATTCTTTTCTAGCAACAGGTTTTAACAAATACTCGCGAGCCTGATTGCGAATGGCTGCTTTCGCATAATGAAAATCCTCATAACCTGTAATGACGATCAGACGCAGGGATGGGTACTGCTCGTGACAGGAATCTAAAAATAACATACCGTCCATCACAGGCATGTTCATATCTGTAATAACAATATCAATAGCCTCTGCTGAAAGCCTCTCGAGCGCTTCGACGCCATTAGAGGCTTCCCCTGCAATGATAAGTCCAATACTGTCCCAGTCTACCTTAAGCTTTAGACCCTGACGGATCTCGGGTTCATCATCCACGATTAATACTTTATACATGCTGGTGTTCCTCCTGTGCTGGTAGTATGAGCTCAATCGTTGTACCCTCGCCAAGCGTAGAATCGATGCGGACCTCAAATAGTGATTCGTAGTAAAGACGGCAGCGTGCAAGAACATTTCCTAGTCCAATTTGGCTGCTCCGGCTGGTAAGAATTTGCTCCAGCTGAACGGATTCCGATCGCTCCAGCAGCTTCTTCTGCTGCTCGCTTGTCATCCCCGGTCCGTTATCTGACACGATTAGATGTACCCTTCCCGCAGCATGGCTTACACGAATGCGGACGATTGCCTCGGATTGATGCATGAAGCTGTATTTAACGGCGTTCTCTATCAATGGCTGGAAAATAAATTTTACCGTCGACAATCTCAGAAGGTCGCCTTCCTCCTCAATCGTTATGTTCAGTTGATCACCGAAGCGGATTTTTAAGATCGACAAATAATAGTGAACATAAACTAGCTCTTCTTCCAACGGAACGAGGTCATCGCTAATTTTAAGAGAGAAACGCATCATCTTCCCTAGTGATTCTATAACTTCGACTGTATCATCTGTCCGTCGCTGTATGGCTAAGCTGCTCATGAGCTCCAGTGTATTAAACAGAAAATGCGGATTAATTTGCATGAGCAGCGCTTTGTATTCCGCTTGCTGCCTAAGCAGCTTAAGCTCGAACTCGGTTTTGATATGCTGTCGCAGTCTCGTAACCATGTTGCGGAACGTTTCAGTTGCGAAGCCCACTTCATTGCGTACCCTCTTCTCAGGCGCCAAACGGCTCTCAGCAAGCACAAAATCGCCTCTTTGTACATGCCGCATTGCGAGCACCAGCCGTGAAAGCGGCTTCGTAATTCCATGCGAGAACCAAGTCGCCAGTATCAAAGACACAATTAATAATACAGCCGCAACGATTAGAATCGTGCTTCGCAGGCGAAAGAGCTGTGAATACAAATCTTTCTCTGATACGAACCCAACAAGCATCCAGTTCGTTTTCGGCAGTTTTTTGTATACTAAAATTTCTTTTTCTCCGCTTAAATTATTTAAATAAACGACGCCCTGCTTCCTCCAGCCTGTCCGTAAATCGTCAACCTGCCGTACCATCTCCGAATGGGCTCCGTATTCGTTCTGGGACAGCATTGGTTTACCATGCTGATCTAATAAATAGATCGTTCCGCTCTCCCCAAGATGGATTCTGCCTAGCGGCTCCAGAAAATAGTCAGCGCTTACATTAATCTTCATCACACTTTTTGTCAGTGAAGGCTCAAATGAACTGATCGGCATCAGCATACTGATTACCGGATGTTTGTTGTTATTGCGCAGCTCTGCGACATCCGTATGAGCCGGAATCCAGTATTGATCCTCGTTTTTAAAATCGAGATACCACTTTTCCTTCAGAAAGGAATCGTTAGACACAACTAAATTGCCACTGCTGACCCACATGCCTTCCTGACGATAGACGGCGACACCAGAAACACTGGAATAACTGTTCGTTGTCTGCGTCAAAAACTGGCTCATTCGGTAATGGGCAAGATTTTTTTCTCCCTCCGTGGATGCGGAATCTGACGCTACTGCATCCCAATTATTCGTAATATCGCTATTAAAAACGATAGAGGCTAAATCATAGATTTGTGTTTGAACCATATCAATGTAAGACCCGTATTCATCCATTTTCTCCAGTGCTGAAGATTCAATGTAAGAGCGAATAATGGAACGGGACTCATTAAATAAAAGAATGGACAGGGTGACGAAGGATAAAACGAATAGTAAACAAAAGATTGCAATCAAACGACTTTTTAACGAATAAAACATAGCCAGTCCCCTCTCATGCCAGCCTTTCTTCCAACGATGTTTAGACCCGGTAATAAATCTAGGAATACATTCGCTGCAATCCCCTCTTCTTTAAACCTATTATAGTCGTCAATCTCATACATGCAATAAAATATAACAGGTAAACAGAATAGACATTGGCTCCTCCCCTCCCCCCAATCCAATGACAACCGAATATCTTTTCCTCAACAGGGAAAAGATGTAATCATTCGACACTTCACTTCGGATAGGAGACTCGCATGCGGAAATCGCCCAATTTTTCACCTAATCACACTACATCCGACAAGCCTTCTTACCCGAACATTTCTCCCCATCTGGAAGAAAACTTGAACGCGATCGAAGGTTTTTTTGCCAACTGCAAAGACTTGATAATACATCGCTGGAGTTATGGACAGGGCTTGGAGCAATCAGCCTTTACCGTCTACTTCGATACGCTAACGAAAACGACCGTTACGAATTTTGCAAAGGATACGCTGCAAAATCTGGTGCCGCATGAGCTTGGTCCTGCCGAGACGGTAACGATAAAAGATGTTATCCATTATTTTGAGAATCATGGCATCGCTTCCCCTAACGTTGAGCTTATGAGCGAAATGGAACAAGCCGTCAGAGGCATTCTGGACGGCAAAGTCGTCATTTTTTTTGACGGATGGCCTAAGGCTATCGCCTATTTTGCCCTTGATGTCGAGCAGCGTCAAACCTCAGAGCCCATTACGGAGCCTACCGTTCAAGGCCCGCATGTCAGCTTCATTGAAAGCTTGGATCGCAATATCGGTGTCATTCGAAGCTTGCTGAAATCGCCCGAACTTAAATTTGAGTATTTTATATCCGGGGAGAAGGTTCACAGAAAAGTGTCCTACGGCTATTTGGAAGGCGTCGTAAAGCCGGAGACATTAGAAGCGTTTAAGCAAAAGATTGAGGGTATAGATCAAGAAGAAATGATTGATATTTCCTATCTGGAAGAGTGGGTTAATGATTCCAACTACTCCCCTTTTCCGCAAGTTCGGTATACGGAGCGCCCGGATACGACGGTTACTTCTTTGCTGGATGGCAAAATCATTGCGTTAGTGGACGGAAGCCCATCGGTTCTTATCTGTCCAGGAAAATTCATTGAGTTTTTTACAAACAGCGAGGATTATTACTATCGGACGATTTTTTCTTCGTTAATTCGATTGATTCGACTGGCTGCGTTCCTC
>NZ_JBFTSN010000518.1:0-4034 GCF_056400045.1 Paenibacillus sp. 01L418 | reverse complement strand
ACATGTGTCTTATCGATCTTTCTTTAAATAATTCAGCTGTCTTACCAGCTATGTACGTTCCAAGACTTTTGCTGACAAATACGACATCATTATAATCATTAATTATCTGGTTTATTGAGGTGTAGCATTCATGAATCAACTGATCAACTTTAGCTTCTTCGAAAGCGGTTCTCGCAGATTGGTAGCCATATTCAAGCATTAATAGATCATGGCCCGCATCATATGCGGATCTGCCCGTATAGTATAAAAGAGGTAATTCACATGAGTAATTCTGCCCAGGGAAAAACACAGCAACTGAGGGGTTATCATTTTTTATGTGTTTGTGAGAAATATCCCTGCCCCACTCAGAGTGTAAAATAATCTTTTCAACTTGCATCCACAACACCTCTTTACAAGTTATTTGGTAATACATTCAATATCCATCCACTAATCCCCTCCCCAACTCGCTCACAAATTTAGTATACAAAACTGCCCGTTAGCGTAACGACGAAGGGCTGCCACGTGGCAGCCCTTTTAGTCTTCAACTATCGTTACCGGTTAGCGTAACCCTTATTCGATGTGAAACCTTTTAGCTTCAAGTAGTTATCCATAGGGAAGTCATAATTAATCCATTTTTCTTTGTAACCTTCCCGTCCATGTTGCTTTAACAATAAGTCCAGTGCTTGAACAACTGCCTTTGTAAATTCCAGTATAGAACCAGTTTCATCTCCTTATTTGTTCAACAATAGTTACCCGTTGGCTTACTTTTTACTGTATTTGAAATAATACCACTCTGAACTAGAAGCCATAACAATATGTAAAAGGTAAGGGTAATATTCTATGCGGTTTCCCACAACTATAATCTGCTCAATTATTAAATAACTCCATATCAACTGATAAATGAAATTAGCAAGAAAAATAGGATTCCGTGACGGGGAGCATATCACTTCGGTGGCCTTATCGGTTTATTTATGAAGGCGGGAACGAAATTTGTTTTTTAAAAGAGTAAAGCATGAAGGCAATCCTTATCTCGGACGAGCTGACAATATCCATCAGTTGAACTGTATTTTGTCGTGGTCAATCCCCGTAAGATATATTGTTACTTTTTGTCTGTTTTCGATAATCTTGTGGAACTAAACCTAGTTGTTTTCGGAAAATAGATGTGAAGTAACTACCGCTTTGGAAACCGCAAGCCAGTGCAATTTCACTTATGGATCGTTTTGTTTCTGTCAGCATTTCACAACTTTTCTGAATTCGATATCTAGTGAGATACGTGTTAGGGGTTTGACCTACATACTTATTAAACAATGTGCAGCAGCGACTCCTGCAAACAGTACCCGCCGATGATATATCTTCAAGCGTTATTTTTTGATCATAGTGTTGTCGGATGAAATTGGTCATCTTCTGAACATTTGTCCACAATTGTATGTCTTCAGATTGCCCTACCTTCGGTTGCAGGTGATCTCCGGTTAAAGCACATAAAGATAAAGCCTGTGAAGTGAGACGAAGCGGATTTGGGGAATTGCTATCGTGCATTTCATCATAGATCGCTTGAAGAGACAGCAATATGCTCTGTTGCCATGCAACTTGGTTTGTAAGCAATATAAAGTCGTCCGTTAGTTGATTGAATTTTTCGTCCCAATAGGTTTGAAGCGGGGATGCACCTTCGCCAAGAAGGGCGGGGTGAATGACAACAACAATGAATAAACAATCGATATGATCTTGGGAGAAACCAAAATGTAATCGGCGGCTATTCACGAAAATTCCATTCCCTTGCTCTATGCGAGTAATATGTCCGTTAACAGAAAAATCCATTGATCCTTTTAGCACATAAATGAACTCTACATCTAAATGCCAATGAGCTGCAGCAGCATAATTATTAAATTGATGCAGACTTCCTTTTCGAATATAAAGAGGTAAATCAGGAAGATTATAATCCAAGCGTTCCGATAAATCCGAAAACACTTCTAAATTTTTAGTCAAACGGAACTCTCCTTTGATCTATATACGATTCTTATAATAATATAGTCAATTTTAATAGATTGGACAATAATTTTGTTCTATATTGATATCATTCAATTGAACAGGAAGGAGAGGGGATAAAATAAGGTGAGAAATCGTATGCAACTAACATCTCCCATGAACCGTGATTTTAATCGGGAGCTTATGATGCTCGTGATTCCCATTGCATTGCAAAATCTGATCTCAGCTTTGGTCATTTCAATAGATGTGGTCATGGTGGGCATGATTAGTCAAACTGCGATGTCGGCTGTATCGCTCGCAGGCCAAACTACCTTTGCATTGACCTTGTTTTACATGGGAATGTCTACGGGAGCAGGTATTCTTACTGCGCAGTATTGGGGCAAGAAAGATTTAGAAACGATACAGCGCGTGCTCAGTATTGCCTGCATGTTCTCGTTATTTATCTCTGTTATATTTTTTTCTGTTACGTTTTTTGTTCCGGAGACGCTAATGCGACTTTTTACAAAGGATAACGAATTGATAGAGTATGGTTCAAGGTTCTTAAAAATGCTTTCGTTCTCGTATATTGCAATGGGCCTTTCGCAAATGTATCTCACCGTAATCAGAAGCATGGAAAATGCACGACTGAGTGCTTCGATTAGCTCTATATGCTTAATTTTGAACATATTGTTCAATGCAATCTGCATCTTTGTTCTCTTTCCGACGAAGCCGGAGCTCGCGGTTGCTTCGGTTGCCCTTTCAACGGGTTTAGCTCGTTTCATTG
Organism: Paenibacillus sp. 01L418; assembly: GCF_056400045.1. NCBI lineage: Bacteria > Bacillati > Bacillota > Bacilli > Caryophanales > Paenibacillaceae > Paenibacillus > Paenibacillus sp. 01L418. The sequence goes on along the minus strand of NZ_JBFTSN010000518.1, from coordinate 1,309 downwards.
AACTTGCCTGCTGTATTGTACATTCCGTTACCAGAGGACCGATTCGCTTCCGACTTCCTACGTCTAAAGGCAATCAGCGTCATTTGTTAAAGGATTTCTGGAAATACACTTTGCCTGTCCAAGGCAATTATATTGTTTGGGGCATAGCTTTAACTGCGACAGCCGCAATTATCGGCCATGTAAGCTCAGATATGGTGGCAGCGAATTCCGTGGCATCCGTGGTCAAGAACCTTGCTGTTGTACTATGTGGAGGCATTGCCAGCGGCGGATCTGTACTAATTGGAAAATATTTAGGGCAGGGAGAAATTGAAAAAGCGAAACATGCGGGTAAACGGATGAGCCAGTACGCTCTGATTTTTGGAGTTATTGCAGGACTCACGATTTTGCTGCTAAAACCACTGGTTTTCTCTGTCGTGAGCTTGAACACTGCTGCACAAAATTACTTGGATGGCATGCTGTATATCAGTGCTTTTTATTGTATTGCCAAGTCGATGAATGCCACGATCATTGCGGGAATATTTACGGCTGGCGGCGATTCTAAATTTGGATTTTGGTGCGATACGGTTGTGATGTGGGGCATAATATTACCACTCAGCTACTTGTGTGCTTTTGTTTACCACGTACCTCCCATCGTGCTGTATATCGTAATTTGCTTAGATGAGGTCGTTAAGCTTCCTGTTACTTATATCCGTTATCGTCAATACAAATGGTTGAACAATATTACAAGAAACTTTGAACAAGTTAGTTAAAGAAAGCGGCTTATACCCATTTCATATATATGAAAAATATAAATTTTGTCCAGAGGAGACTAATGCATGAATATTCAAGAGCGAATGAAAAACGGTCAATTGTTTACCGATCACGATTCTAATTACCCAGATGAAGCTGCAGCTCTAGCTCGTGCGCGCCAGCGTGGCAAAGCTCTGTGCTATGAAATCAATCAATTGCATCCCGATGATTTGGATGGACGGAAATTGCTGATGAAACAGCTTTTTGGGAGCATGGGTGAAAATGTATGGATGGAACCGCCAATTCGTATGTCCTACGGTTCGAATACTACGGTAGGCAATAATGTGTACATCAACTTTAATTTAACGGTTGTCGATGACTATAAGGTTACGATTGGAAATGACGTGATGTTTGGCCCAAATGTAACGATCGCTGTAACCAACCATCCGGTGCACCCAGTCATGCGCAAAGGAGGCGGAATGTTTGCCTTGCCGGTCGTTATAGAAGATGGGGTTTGGATCGGCAGCGGCGCTATCATTTTACCGGGTGTTTCAATCGGAAAGGGAAGCGTTATTGGGGG
>NZ_JBFTSN010000517.1:0-5018 GCF_056400045.1 Paenibacillus sp. 01L418 | reverse complement strand
GATCGGGTTTTCTATTTTTCGGACAGAGGGGGCGAAGGGGATCGGATTCCTGTCCGAAGATAACGCAACATAGGTTTCTACGGGTGTAGTCACAGTTTTGATGTCACCCTAGTATCGCTCCGAACCGGCTATAATTTGGGTCAGATAATAGAAATTTCTCTATTATAGGAAAGCTATCTTCAATATGTTAAAGCATTTAGGCTTGAATAAGAACATCTGAAGATATACTCTCGTCTGCTAAATATTACAGCTGCTTGCACCTATGGCTTATCTGAATAAACAAAGCCTACCTTTATCAACTAAATAGTCGAATGCTATTTCGGACGTTGCTAAACCGTAAAAACAACATACACAGTTCCTGCCCTCACGAACCGATGTGCACAATCGCCGTCACAAAGAGGAAGAGGAATACAGCCATGGATGCGTTAATGACTTCGAACAGCGCAAGTGGCTTAGACATTTTAGTCGGTGATTTTGGAAAGATACCCGCTAAGTCGATAATGTACACGATAAAGTATGAAACAGCGATGATTTGTGTGATTAAAATGGCATTTGGATGTGATATCAACAAGAGATAGCACGCGATAAACGACGTAATTCCAAGCAAGATAAGAAACAGATTAAACCCCCAAAATACACCTCCCTTTAATTTTGAGAAATCTCTATTCTCAATCGGTCCTCCCGGAACCAATATCGCCAATAATGTTACATTTAAAAACACTAGTAAACTTGCCATGATCATAATATCCTGCATCGTTATCTCTTCCTCTCATTTGTTAGTGTCTCAAGATTAACAGGAAGGATAAAACATGTATTGTAAAAAATCAGCATCTATGATCAGGTATTTATTACTTCTGACCATGCCATACATAACTAAGGGTTAATTCATGCGGCAGTTTCTCTAACTCTTTGACGGTTTTGCCTGCAAATCTTTTGGATGTTTTGATGAGGTGGGACTGATCATAGTATCCTTCTTATTCAACGCCATTTTATGCAGCAAATAATGATTGATTGTTATGATATGTTGCTCCACATCTCTAGATTTCATCATCATTCGGTATAGTTCATCTAGATCAGGGTCCACATCGATGGCTTGAACGATTCGCTCTGCCAATTCGAGGCTGGGCACATGAAACAATTGTATAAACCCTAATGGAGTTAATGAAATCCCGATTTGATACAGCTGTTGTCCGTATCGAACATATTTCACGCTTTTCATTTGACCAATCACAACCGTATTGGGGATCACCATTTCCTGATCTTCTCCCACCTGCCTATAGGCAGACCCATAATTGAAAATGATATTGATATACCCCAGTGGCATAATTATATCTTCTCTGTTGTCATCAGAGAGAAAGTCGAAGTCTACGACCCAAATATAGCCCACTATCTTATGTAAGGCATTTATTGGTTCAAAAGTTCGAATCATCGTATGCATCTCCTTCTAAAAAACTGGTGATTATCCACTTTTTGTCCACGTTTCCCTTGAACTCGAATTCCATAGGTCATTTCAAGGGGAAAAAACATGTCTCGATAAAACCCGCTATTAATTTTCTAGTTTATTGTAAACACAATATCAACAACCAAACAGATTTTCAATTCTCAATAAATTTGATGTCTACAATTCTGAGTGTAACAAAAGTCCTAACCGTATGAGGCCGGGCTTTCCCATGGTGGAGGTGAGGGCCTTGTTCATATCTCCATCTTACTTGCTCACGATGTCTATCCCCCGCTGACGATATTAGAGGTTGGATATAAACTCCGTGCTCTCTACGCTTCGCTCCAGTCCGCGCGGACTTAACCCAGGGTTCGCCCCCTCGAGACTCCACTCAACGCAAAAAGGACACCTCTGAGGTGTCCTTTTTCATGTTGGTAGAGGCGAACCGTGGCTGTGCAAAACCACAATTCGCCGTCGAGTGAACAGTCCTCCTAGAAAGCCCCATTCCCTTGTTGGAAGACAGGCTCGATGGTTCCGTCAGGAAGTTCGCCATCAACATCAAGATTTGCGCAGCCGATCATAAAGTCAACATGCGTAAGACTTACATTAACGCCCCGCTCCAGAAGTTCTTCGCTGGATGGTTTCGTCCTTCCTTCCATATTAACAGGATAAGCACTTCCTAGCGCCAAATGACAGGAAGCATTCTCGTCAATGCCGGTATTGTAAAGTACTCTGTTCAATTGGAGATCGGGGAATCATGCGGTACTAAAGCCACCTCACCGAGATAGGATGCACCTTCATCAGTATCCGGCAATCTATTTCTTAGCCACAACGGCATCATCACACTTTAGGAGTATAGAGTTTGTTTGGAGGGGAATAAAGAAAATCTTGACTACCTCCTGGTAAGGCCGTTAATTATTTTTCTCTTTTGTATTCTCTAAGTTTACCTATCCAGGCTTTTTCTACTTCTTCAATTATTATCAGATGTTTATTCTTTATATTTGTACGTCTTGAATTTAATAAGAAGTAAGTGTTAAGAAGGAAAAAAAATAATAAAAAACAAAGAAAAAATGAAGAGTATGATTCTGAACTCGTTTTAAAACTATGGATAATTTGAACAATCGACTCTTTATAACCTTCGTAATCTTGCTCTTTATTACTATTTGCAAAAACAAGGAGGCTCGCATTAATTGATATAAAGATTGTAAATGAAGCTAGTATTAATGGCACTATAAACTTACTAATAAGATCAACGTATGTTGTAGTGCAAGACCTCCTTCATAAGTTTTTAATTTTAACTTAGTAATTCTAAATTTCTCAAAGGATGACTCAGCCAAGCTCATATAAGCTTTATATAATCTCAGTGTTTCGTCTACTTTCCCTAAATTCAACTTATCCATTACTTGCTTGATTGGTGCATTAATCTTACTAATTTCATGCAAGTGTTGAATTATTACCACTATTGTAAAAATGATGATAGAAACAGCAAAAATTTGATTATTTGTTGATATAGACATTTCTCAACTTCCTCTCATTGAATTAATATTATATATCGGAGAAAATGAGTTAAGTATTATTGTAATTCCTGAAAGTATACTTTTAAAAGATAAAAAACTTGAAGCAAGATTGGTATTTAGTTGAGATATTTTTTGATTACAAAAAACAAAGTGATGGTAAAAATAGTATGTTATGAATGATTCATGTTATATAACTTCTGTTACAAATGCTTTTGCATGAAAAGTATCATTAACTTCATTCAACAGCGTCTTTCTAGGAATTTTACATCCAGAGATGCTCAACTGTTAAAATTGAACAGGACATTTAACCATTTTAGAAAGCATGCTTTTTGATACACATAAAAAAGACACAATAAAGCGTTTCAAAAACTATATATTTGATTTTTGGTACGTTTCATTTACTTATCACACATTTTGATACGGTATAATCATCGAAATCTTGATTAGTAATTGGTCTTTACATACCCTGTAGCCAGATGCTCTAAAAAATGATGTACATCACCATTTTTAAAATCAATTTGAACAATGATGCCCAGGATCTTCTTTTGCTCATGATTATTACATCAATTAAAAAATCATACTCTATCATATGAACGGAACCATTATGTTTTATAAAATAAGTTCGGTTTTCTGATTCCTTTTCCTCAAAAAATCTTTTTAATGTGGCTGCACTACTTATCCATTAATCCCTCCAGCTTATTCTTGAATAATTTCATATTGAGCATAGCACTAACATTTCTATATATAGTCAGCAATTAGTTTGCAAAAAGTATGATTCTCAAACTATATTTGTCTGCATTAGAGCAGGCTTTGGTGTCCTGCTCATTTTATTAAACTAACGGGCAGGTTAGTGTAATTACTTCTCGAATACCTTAGGTATTCGGAAATTATTAGTATCAATCTCTAATCATTTACTCGGTGGTGTCATCTGTGGGAATGAATTTTACTGCGTATATGTCACATAACCTTAAAAAAACTGAAATAATAGAGTTATGCAATGATTTAAATGAAAACAGTTCTCGATTTCCATTAATTCGTGAGTTTATTGATACACTTTTACCATTCAATCCAAAGGATAATGTGAGGAAGTGGCGTACAAGTTTTGATAGTGCAGACGGAACAAATAGCTTGGCAGGTCCCTGTGGAATATCACTTACATTGTCAGAGAAAGTATGTTATTTTCATCATTATTTTAGATGGAAAGGATTTTTAGTAGATAATGAGATACAACAGTTGCTGAGGAATGTTAGCTATGGATTTATGAGGACTTTTAACGCTTCATTTGTTATTTATGTCCCAGATAATGCTGCAAAAGAATCCGCAATTATGGATTTCATCAAGGAAGATGAGAATAAGGATATTAATTATATAAGAGAATGGCTATTAGAGAATTGTGGGTTACCAAAGAATAATATCAACGATATTTATAAAGAGTATGAAGATTACTGGGATTCAGAAGGATATTATATAGATTATTTTAATGAAGATGAGGAGCCTCATAAAAGTTCAGACTTGATTTCATAAAATAACGATTTCAAAATGGAATCTATCGTTCCACTAACGGGGAATGATAGTTCAATGATAGCAGCGGCTTTCTAGGACTTTATTTCTCGTCCATGGCTGCCGTCGTATTCGCGAACCATACTGTCTATTAGTGTGTATTGATATCCACTCATGTACAATGAAAAGTAAGTTTTTCAATTCTATTAAATGTGCTTATCTACTAGTAATACCGCACAAACAAATCTATCAATTTTATATATACTATATTATTCCCCATATAGGAGATGATATAGTGAAAATTAAAACATCAGCTAAGAGAGTAGTAAAGACCAGCGCGATGAAGAAAAAATTGAATACTCAGTTAAAAAAGCAAGTTCGGGTGAAAAACACCACTTCGGGTACTGTTAGAAGCACAGGTGTTCTCAAAAAAAATCCGAGTACAACATTTGCCCATACCGAAGTCATGAATCGGAGATCTTCACCGATAACCGCAACCGTTATGGTCTTTAATTGGGATACCAATTCACCAGTAAGAATTGGTAACAACACCGTTACCATAC